>JAFZND010000092.1 GCA_017553065.1 Clostridia bacterium | reverse complement strand
TTAAATTCAATTTGATTGATACTGCAGGATTGCACGATAGCAACGATTTGGTAGAAAGCATCGGTATTAGTAAAGCAAAAGACATTTTGAAAAATGCTGACATAGTATTGTTTGTGGTAGATGGTAGTCAGGAATTAGACAGCTTTGATAAAGATATAATTAAACTATTAAATGACAAAAAGGCTATACTTGTTGTCAATAAATGTGATTTAAAACAAAAAATCGATATAAACATACTACCCCATGCTGAACACATGGAGTGCAGTGCATTACAAAATAAAGGCATTTTGGAAATAAAAGAAAAGATATATAGCATGGTGATTGATGAAAAAGTATTGTCACAAAATGTGATTATTACAAATATTCGTCATGCTGAAGCACTAAGCAAATCCAACGAGATTATTTTAAAGGTAATTAAAGATTTAAAATCTGGTGCAAATTTAGAGCTTGTATCTTTAAACTTACAATCCGCATGGGAAACTTTGGGATTGATTACTGGAGTAAGTAGTACAGAAGAAATTATAGCAAATATATTTAGTAAATTTTGCGTAGGAAAATAATAATGAAAATAAAAGGATATGATGCAATAGTAATAGGTAGTGGTCATGCTGGTTGTGAATCAGCTTTGGCCTTAGCTCGCAAGGGTATTAGTACCCTACTTTTAACATTGAATCTTGATTCTATTGCTTTTCTTGCATGCAATCCTAGCATTGGTGGTACTGCAAAAGGTCAATTAGTAAGTGAGATTGATGCCCTTGGTGGACAAATGGGAATAAATGCAGATAAAGCCACAATTCAAAGAAGAATGCTCAATTCATCTAAGGGGGCTGCAGTTCAAAGTTTGCGCGTACAAGCAGACAAAATAATGTATCACACATACATGAAAGAAACGCTTGAGAATACCCCTAACCTTACTATAAAACAGGCCGAAGCTAGCGACATTGTTGTAAAAAATGGTGCTGTAAAATCTATTAAAACAGCGCAAGGCGAAGAATATGAATGCAAGGTTGCAGTTCTTTGCACTGGCGTGTATCTAAAATCTCGCATTATCATTGGGGAATTTACCAAAAATGAAGGACCAAATGGATTTAGTAATGCAACATATCTAACAAAAAGTTTATTAAAAAATGGCTTTAAACTTATGCGTTTTAAAACTGGTACACCTGTAAGAATTCATGGGGATTCAATAAATTACAATATTTTGGAAGTTCAAAAGGGTGAAGATAATATTCAAACATTCTCTTATACCACTAAGCGCGCACCAAAAAATGTGGCAGATTGTTACCTTACCTATACCACGCCAACCACACACAAAATAATATTAGATAATCTTGATAAAGCACCTATGTATAGCGGTATTATCAAAGGCGAAGGCCCAAGATATTGTCCATCAATTGAAACAAAAGTAGTAAGATTTTCTGATAAAGAAAGACATGATCTTGTGATGCACTTCTTCGCCTGGCACGATCAGACCCTTCGACCAGCAGCGCTCACAGAGTCCACCGAC
>JAFZND010000091.1 GCA_017553065.1 Clostridia bacterium | reverse complement strand
TCACCAATTGGAAGAACACCTCGTTCAAACCCAGCGACATATACAGGAGTATTTGATATGATTCGTGACATTTTTGCTGGAACAAATGAAGCAAAACTACGTGGATATGAAAAAGGTAGATTTAGCTTTAATGTTTCTGGTGGTAGATGTGAAAATTGTTGTGGTGCTGGTATAAACAAAATAGAAATGTATTTCTTGCCAGATGTATATGTTCCATGTGATGAGTGTGGTGGTAAACGATACAATCATGAAACATTACAGGTAAAATACAAAGGCAAAAATATTTTTGATGTGTTAGATATGACAATAGAAGAAGCAAATAAATTTTTTGAAAATGTGCCTAGAATCAAAAATAAATTGCAAACACTTGTGGATGTTGGTCTTGGGTATATTAAACTTGGTCAGCCGGCAACACAATTGTCTGGCGGTGAAGCACAGCGTGTGAAATTGGCTACGGAATTATGTAAGAAGAACACTAGCAAAACATTGTATATTTTAGATGAACCTACAACGGGTCTTCATAGTTACGATGTTCAAAAATTGATAGACATATTAAATAGACTTGCAGACCAAGGCAATACTATTGTTGTGATAGAGCACAATTTGGATGTAATTAATAATGCTGACTATATCATTGATATGGGCCCAGAAGGCGGTGAAAATGGTGGAACACTACTTGTATGTGGTACACCAGAAGAAGTAAAAGCATCTGGTGTTGGTTACACAAGCAAATATATTTCATCAAATGAAAATATAAAAATTAAAAAATCTAAAAAATCTTGATATATATAAGCTTTTAATTTGTTGATATAATAAATTAAGTATGTTATACTATATCGTAAAATAAAATGACATTTACAGATTTAAGGAGAAAATTATGTTAAGTATTTTACTAGATGGCAATACAAGACCAGCATGGGTTAGTTCTAGTTTCCCATATATCCAAGGTGTGCTTATTGTTCTTATTGCAATATTTGCAATAGTGATTACTGTTGCAGTATTATTATCTCCATCAAACCCTGATGGTGGCAATAATGCAATTACAGGTAAAAATGAAAGCTACTATGGATATAATAAAGGCGATACCAAGGAAGGCAGATTGAATAAATTAATTATTATTAGTTCAATAATCATACTTGTTCTTGCAATCGCATACCTAATCACCTTTTCTATTTATTCAGGATACGGTGCATAACAAAATAATGCCCTTACTTTTTTGGTAGGGCATTTTTACTATTTATATACATATAGGACGAAATAATGGATTTAGACGAGAAGATTTTATTACAAGTACGCACAAATAATTTGGAAAAATTTGATGTAGATTTTATAATTGCCCAATTATGTGTGCTAAATAATAAGCCATTTGATTTAATGAAAGAAAAAGTTGATGATATGGTGGAAAGGGGCTTAATTGTACCAGATGTGCAAGATAACACTAAAAGCACAATAAAAGTGGACAATACACCAAAATCACCATATAGTAAAAGCAATGAAGAAATTGCATATGAAATACTTGGCAAAAAAGATAAACGCAGTAAACGCAAAAAAGGTAGATTAACTGGCAAAATTCAAGGCACTTCAAAGGGCTACGCTTTTTTGGTGGTTGAAAATGACCCTGACCAACAAGATGTATATATTGCTGAGCGAAACTTGCGTGGTGCATTGCATGGCGATACTGCTGTTGTGGAAATTATCAATTCGAATAATGGTAGGCGTGAAGAAGGCAAAGTTGTTCAAGTGTTAGAGCGTGCTAATGATAGTATTGTTGGTAAAATCAATTTTACTAAAAAGTATGCATTAGTAACACCTGACGATGTAAAATTTGGTACAGATATATTTGTTCCACTTAATAAAACTCTTAATGCACATAATGGTGACAAAGTAGTTGTAGCAATAGATAGATATTATCCTACAAAAAAGACACCAGATGGCAGAGTGGTAGAAGTGCTTGGTGCACCAAACAAAATTGAAACAGAAGTATTGGCACTAGTGCGTAGTTATCATTTGTATGAAACTTTCCCAACAAAAGTTGCAGAGGCAGCAAAAAATGTGCCAGATAGTATTGATAAATCTAAGTATCCTTCCAGATTAGATTACACTGATGAAATAACATTTACTATTGATGGCGAAGATACGCGTGATATTGATGATGCTATTAGTCTTACTATCAATCAAAAAGGCAATTATGTGCTAGGCGTACACATTGCTGATGTTGGTGAATATGTTGGTAGAAATAGCGTGATTGATAGGGAAGCATTTAAGCGTGGCACTAGTGTATATTTCCCAAATCTTGTGTTACCAATGTTACCTAGGGAACTTAGTAATGGCATTTGTTCATTAAATGAAAAAGTAGATAGATTAACTTTATCCGTATTCATAGAATATGATAAGAATTCATTTGAAAAAGTAGATTACAAGATAACTGAGAGTATTATAAATAGCAAAAAGCGCTATACATACACTGAGATTCAAAAAATATTTGATGGCGACGAAGCCACAATAGAAAAGAATAGCAAATTTGTACCTATGATAAACAATATGCGTGTACTTGCAAGTAAGCTTGCAGAACAAAGGCACAAACGTGGAGCTATAGAATTTGATATTCCAGAAGTTCAAGTTAATTTGAATGCCCTTGGTGATGTATTGGAAGTATTCCCAAGAGAAAATAACGAAAGCCATAGACTAATTGAAAGCTTTATGGTGGCGGCCAATGAAGCAATAGCAGAGCATTTCTTAAAACTCAAAGTGCCATTTGTATATCGTATTCACGAAATACCTGACGGTGAAAAGATGAAATCTTTTATTGAGTTTATAAATGGTCTTGGTATTGAAGCAAAAGTTGCAAATGTGGATAAGGTAAAACCAGAAGAAGTGCAAGCAATAATTGAGAGTTTGCCAGAAGATAAAAAGTATGTGGTAAATAGAATTGCACTTAGAAGTATGCGCAAAGCAAAATATAGTCCAGAATGTTTGGGACACTTTGGCCTTGCAAGTACATATTATTGTCACTTCACATCTCCAATAAGGCGATATCCAGACCTTACAATTCACAGAATAATAAAAGAGAGTTTGCGTGGCAAATTAAACGCATCAGAAATTGCAAATCTAAAACAATTTGTGTTGTCATCTAGTATGCAATCTAGCGAGCGAGAAATTAATGCGGAAAAGATAGAGCGCGATGTGGATGATTTATATAGAGTGTTATATATGACACATCATGTGGGTGAAGATTTTGAAGGAACTGTGTCTGGCGTAACAGAGTTTGGAATATTTGTAGAATTGGACAATACCGTTGAAGGCTTAGTGAAAATTGAAGACTTACCAGCAGACAGATATGTGTTTGATGACAAAATGTATAAGCTCAATGGTAATGCCAATAGTTACACAATTGGTGACAAAGTAAAGGTGAAAACTTTGCGTGCAGATGTACTTACTAGAGAAGTGGATTTTATGATAATTTAATTAAAATTTGCAAAAAAATGTTAATTTTTAATTAAAATTTGCAAAAAAATTGCATTTTTTGTAAATTAAAGGTATTGAAATTATTTTTTATTGTGTTATAATAAAGGAGTATTAAAGTGAGAATAATAGCTAATAACAAACAAGCAAGACATAATTATTTTGTTCTTTCTTCAATAGAGGCTGGTATTGTTCTTGAAGGATCGGAAGTAAAGTCAATTCGACTTGGTCACTGCTCCTTAAAAGATAGTTTCGTGCTTATAAAAAACTCACAAGCTATCATCAAGAATATGCATATAGGTGCTTACGAAAAGTCCACTGCATATTCTTTGGATGAAAAGCGAGATAGAGTATTACTTATGAATAAAGCAGAGATACGAAAGCTTTACAGCCAGGTTCAAGCAAAGGGCTTAACCATTATTCCATTGTCTGTTTATTTTAAAGGACAATATGTCAAAGTAGAAATTGGCTTATGCAAAGGCAAACATACTTATGACAAAAAGAATGTACTTAAAGAAAAAGACATTGCATTAGACACGGTGCGTCAACTAAAAAATTATTAATTATTTTTTGGGGGCGTAATGGTCTCGACGGGATAGTGAATTTAAGTTAAGCATGTCGTAGGGTATTGCGTCTACGTCAAAAACGCTAAATTAAATTTTTAAATGCAGAACAACCTGCAAAATTGGCTGCTTAATTTTAATAGCGCCATGTCTAACTTAGTTGTACTCAAAGACTAGGATTAGATATCAGATTATTTGAGTGACTTGTACTTTGATGCTTAAGGTCAGGTGCATTTTATTAATCTTAAGATGAATAAATGAGTTTTTGTTAGTTTTTGACATTTATTCAATTTACAAAAATTAAATAAGCATGTAGAAAGACTTAAAAGTCGCTTTTTCGGACGCGGGTTCAACTCCCGCCGCTTCCACCAATAAAACCATATCAAGGAGAAAACAAATGGAATTTTTGAAAATCTTATTAGATGTATTAGGAATTGTAGGAATTTTAGTATTTGGATCATTCGTATAAGCAATGCCTGAATTTAATCCTGTTTGATTTTTATCCAAAGTTTTTTCATGCCTT
>JAFZND010000090.1 GCA_017553065.1 Clostridia bacterium | reverse complement strand
GTGCAGTGGTATCAATTTCAAATACATAATCAGTACCACTTTGATCAGAACTTGTTACCCAGCAAATATTTACATGATATCTAATAGCTTTGCCAAAGTAATAGATTGTACGTTTTGTACTTGGATTGTATATTTTTTCGTATGATGAGTCTTCTGCAATAGTTACCTTGTATAAGTTCTCATCAATGTCAAGTGTTACAGGATTTGATGATGTGTACACTACGCCATATTCGTCAGTGTAAGTATGTTCACCATAGTTAAATGTATAAACACTACTTGCCTCATTACCAACATATGCATTGTATGTACGTTTTCTACCAAAGTTATCAGTTGTTACAAATTGATATTGACCTTGACTAAATACGTATGTAACATTTTGTGTTCTATTTGTGTTATATCTATCCATAATTCCATCTGCGGATTCACTCAAGATATCCCATTGTCCATTACGCCAAATATACACATTAAATTCATCTAAGTTTACGCCATTAAATGCTGCAGGAATTGTTGCTGATATTGTCTTATTGATATTGTTTTCATATACAGTTAGAATCAATTCATTGCCTGGATATAATACATCAATAGAGTAGTCATTGCCAAATCTGTTTGTTAATACAATTGTATAATTGTAGCTAGCTGTTCTAGTGTTTGCAATATCATTTACAATATTTACAACATTTGCAAACCATTCAATTAATGTCATATCTTTTGGATTGCTACGCAATGTTTGCAATACTGTGCTACCAGATTTTATTGTGGCAATAGAGTATTGATCTACCAAAGATTGATTATCTTCAATGTTTGCATATCCAATGTATGATATATCTACTAGTTGTATTACTCCATCTTGTGAATTTTCCCCGCCTGCATACATATTAATTGCAGGAGGATCTTGATTATAACGCTCATAGTAGAATTGAACCATGCGTTCGTCGTTATTTGATACAAATATCAAATACACTGTGCAGTTACCTGCTTCGTCTCTTTCAATTACTTCATAATATCCACTTTTTACTGCTTCTTTTTCGTTTGCATTATTTGTACCAGTTGAATTTGAGAAGTCAAACACATTGCTATTATCATAAACATAACGTTTGTAGTTTGTTTCGTCAAAAATACTGAATATTGGATATTGTGGACCAGGAGAAACTTCATCATTTACCACTGATCTGTAATAGGTGGTAGGGAAAGTGTCCCCAAGTGAACGCAAATAGAATTCATTACTATCATTTACATCCACACGTTCAAAGATTGATGGATTCTTGCCATTATTGATTGCAAAGTAATATTCTGTAAGGTCTTGACCATTGTATGCCTTATCAGTATTCATAAGAGTAGTTAGGTTATACTCAGGATTCTTGTGGTCGACATATATTGCAAAGCTATTCATGTAGAAACTATCTCCTGTGGAAGTAGTGTAGTAGCTTGCTTCGCCTAAGAATCTAAGTGTTACTCTGTATGAAGCGTCTGCATCTGCATCAGCAATGTTATCTAATACATCCTCATCAAATAGTGTTAGAATGTATTTAAATTTACCAGTTGTACCAATTTCAATTTTTCTTAGTACATTCTCAAGGTTTACACCTCTTGGGTTGTAAATATCTTCGCCATCTATTGAGAATATTGTGTGCCATGTATTTGTGCTATTTAGGCCACCTTCTTTTGATTCTACCAAGATATAAGATGTGTCTATATCTGCTTTTGTGTAATCAGTTGATTCAGAGAAATTAAATTCAAGAATTTTTTCTCTTGTAGATGCAAATTCCACAACATTTATATCTTGATCTGAAACTGTTGCCCTTGTACTCAAATCTACAAGTTCGCCATTATCATATACTGTATTGAAGCTACCTTGTGGGCGTTCGTATTGAATGGTAAATCTCATAGATAATTCGTGGTTATCATTAAAATCTTCATAACCAGATTTATCGTATAAGGTAAATTGATAAGTGTTTTGTCCATTTAGCAATATTCTTTGAATATTATCCCAAGTGTAGCCATTTACCAATCTATTTGCTTTAATCAAATAATCTTCATCAGCAATATCTTTTGTTTTGCTTGTAATTACGCAAAGATCAATATATATTCCAAACAATTTGTTGTTTGTCACTTGTGACACAAGTGTGTTGCGTCCTTCAACTTGTGTAACTTCACTTGCACCGATGTTGTCATAAGTAAAGTCAGTAATTTGAGGATCTAATATTTTTTCTGTGGTTGCCCACTTATCTTTTGTTGAACCAAGTTCAACTTTTACTTTGTTAGTTGTAATAATTGATGGAATTTCGTTATTGCTTGGATCAATATTATCAATTAAATTTTTGAGTGTATCACTAGATAAAACTGTTTGATATTCTTCTGTGCCTTCACCTAAATCAGCACCTAGCATCATGTAAATAAGGTCAC
>JAFZND010000089.1 GCA_017553065.1 Clostridia bacterium | reverse complement strand
CGTGTTTTTGTAAAAGAAAAGTTTTTTATCCTTAATTACAAAATAGTCACCATTTACTCCTTGCATAAAGTAGTCGTAATAGCCAACTTCGGTGCTTGAAATTAAAGTGTAAATATTGTTTGAATAATCATAATTTACTTGGTGTTTTATAATTTTGCCATAGATATTCATATAAATATCAAATTTGTAATAACTATTGTCTCTAAAATAACAATTAACAACTCTGCCAAAACCAAGGTTAAAATATTGATTTCCAAAACGCAATCTGCAAGTGCCATTTGAGTTTTGTTCAACATATATACTGGTTGACTCATTCATTAAATAATCAAATGGGGATTGCACACCTTGTGCATAAGCAATTGTTGGGTCAGTCAACAGATTGCTTGTTGACACTGTTGAGGAATTTGATAGTGCAACTCGACGAATTGTTCGGGTTGTCTCGTTTATAACTTCTGTATAGCAAAAACCTGCATAACCGTTTGGCTGACCAGTTGAAAGCATTGCGCAACTTAGGGTTGGATAATCTTTATTTTGTCCCGTGTGGTTGTTTATAAAATGTTGGTGCCCCTCTTTGTCAATATATGCATAACTTATTGCACCCAAAGAAAATGGATTGGTTGAAGTGTTGACTTTTGCAAGAGTAATCATTGTCATTGCAGGAATATTTGTGTCAGTCCACGTCAGATTGTCAAGCGCAGTTATGTCGTTTACGTTTACAATTGCTCGTTTTACTGTTGAACCACGGCAATCGTGAATATAATAATAGCCACCATAATAGTCAACATAAAATTGTCTAACCTTTGTGAATATTATTGGATTTGTGCAGTTATAAACTTCTGCTTTTAGGTGTGAAAGGTGTATGGTTTGTCCACTTTGTGGAGTAATTATTGCAAAAAAGTAGTTGTCAGAAGTTGAAACTGTTGGTGTAAAATATAATTCAACAAGTTGGTCTGCTGTGGAATATTCAAAATTTTGCAAAACAGAGTTAGAAAAACTATTAAAATATAAATCTATTTTCCCAGTTCCTGCAGCAGAACCACTTATTTTTAGTGTAATTTTAAGTGATAGTGTTGTGGTGTTTGGATGAACATAAAAATTGAACATACAAGTTCGGAAAGATGAAGAGCCCGTATAATCATATTCAATTTCTGTTGAATCATGCGTCTGCATAACGTCATTTTGGTCAATTGCTTCATAAGGTGTATTATAAATCGCATTTCGGTCGTGAATCATTTGGTTAAAATTGTCAACATAGGTTTCAAGTGCAGAAACTTTACTTTGTAATGTTGCTATGGTGGTGGAATAATCTGTGCCACCACTTGCATTTTGCCAGCTTGCACCACCTTGACCATCGGCAGTAAGAACTTGCCCATTTGTTGCACTTTGGCTGTTGACATTGCTTGCTGTCACTTCACTAAGACCACCCGAGCCACCACCTGTTGCAGATATAACATTGTTTTGGTCAATACTTATGCCTGTGCCTGCAGTCAACAAACCTTGTTTGTATAACTTAAGTTGAATTAT
>JAFZND010000088.1 GCA_017553065.1 Clostridia bacterium | reverse complement strand
AGTAGATGCAAAAGAGGGATTGTCAGAGCAAGATGTGCGTATTGCTGGATTTATCCATGAAGAAGGCAAACCAAGTGTTGTGCTAATGAATAAATGGGATTTGATAGAGAAAGATGATAAAACTATGAACAAGTTTAATGAAAAACTTGCAGAAGATTTAAAATTTATGGACTATTATATTCCAGAATATGTATCAGTGCTAACTGGTCAGCGCATGAATAAGGTTATGGAAAGCGTGGAATTAGCATATTCAAATAGTATGACAAGAGTGCCAACAAGTACACTTAATGATATACTTCAAAAGGCAGTTTTATCTCAAGAACCACCTTCTCATAAGGGTAAAAGATTAAAAATTAATTACATTACCCAAGCAGATGTGGCACCACCAACATTTGTACTATTTGTAAATGATAAAGATTTATTGCACTTTAGTTATGAAAGATTTCTTACTAATGCATTAAGATCGGCAATCGATTTTAGAGGAACACCAATAAAATTAGTTATAAAAAATAAATCGGAGAAAGATTGATGACAGCTTTGAAATTTGTAGGTATTATAATCGTTGCTTATTTTTGTGGTAACTTATCTATTTCAAGATTTGTTGCGCGTAGGCGTAATGTAGATATTGATTCAACTGGTAGTGGCAATCCAGGTGCTACTAATATGTTACGCAATGCAGGTATTATACCAGCTTTATGTACATTATTGTTTGATGCAGCAAAATGTGTGTTGCCATGTCTTGGCGCCTTCTTATTATTTGAGGGTAGTAGCGTTTGGCAATATGGGATATTTAGAATAAGCACCCCACAAATTGCAGATATAGCAGTGTACACTGCAGCAATTGCTTGTATGTTAGGTCATATGTTTCCTGTTGTACGCAAATTTAAAGGTGGCAAAGGTGTAGCATGTGGATGCGGTCTTGCATTCTTTACACAACCTGTACTTGCTGCAATATTGTTCGTGATTTATATTTTGATTTTGATATTAATTCGTATTGGTTCGGTAGGTTCATTGGTGGCGGCATTTTGTTATGTTACTTTTAACACAGTGATATTGCTACTAAATAAATACTATGCTTCATTTGGGCTAACACTTTCTGTCTTGCTTTTAATAGTGTTTGCTCATCGCAAAAATATTGATAGATTGATTCACAATAAAGAAAATATGCTAGATTTGCAAAAATCGGCACAAATGGATGTGGATTACTATAAATCTAAAAAGAAGAAAAAAGATAACGAAGAAAAATAATGGGATTCAAAAATGCGCATTTTGGAGCGCATTTTTTTGTTTTTGGTTATATTGGTGCATAGTAAATCATATTATAAATTAAGATTACTTTTGGAGGTAATTTAATGAGTAATTTTGATATATATAAGGATATTGCTATGCGAACATCTGGTGATATTTATGTAGGTGTAGTTGGCCCAGTTCGTACAGGTAAATCTACTTTTATTACAAAGATGTTAAATACTTTGATTATTCCCAATATTACAAATAATCACAGCAAGCAACGCACAATAGATGAAATGCCACAAAGTGGTGATGGTAAAACTATTATGACCATGCAACCAAAATTTGTGCCAGATACAGCTGTACCAGTAAGCATTGGCGAAGATGTAAAAATTAATGTTAGACTAATAGATTGTGTGGGATACTTGGTTGATGGTGTGTCAGGTCATGAAGAAGGTGGAAAGCCAAGACTTGTAAAAACACCTTGGAGTTCTGAAAAAATGCCTTTTGCCGAAGCTGCAACACTTGGAACAAACAAAGTGATTACTACGCATTCAACCATTGGAATTGTTGTAACAACTGATGGCTCATTTACAGATATTCCGCGCGAAAACTATGTGCAAGCAGAAGAAAGAGTGGTGTCAGAGCTAAAAGAGTGTGGCAAACCATTTGTAATGGTGTTAAACACAACTCACCCAGATACACAAGAAACACAAGCACTTGCAAAAGCGCTAAAAGATAAATACGACATTGGTGTGTTGGCGCTAGATGTAAATAGTATGACAGAGCAAGATATTAATGATATTTTTGCAGTTATGCTAAATGAATTTCCTATTACAAAAATGTGCGTACATATGCCAAGATGGATGCAAGCATTATCTTTTGATAATCCTTTGGTTCAGGAAGTTGTGGACACATTGCAAAATGCTGTAAAAGATGTTAACAAAATTGGCCAAATTACAGATGATATGTTTGTATTTAAAAATAGTGAAAATTTTGAAGAAAAAACAAACAAAGATGTTGTACTTGGCGAAGGTAGAGTGGTATTTGATGTTACACCAAAAGCAGGACTATTCTATCGCGTGTTGTCCGAAGAATGCGGATATCAAATTGATGACGAATACCATTTGGTAAGTTATGTAAAACAATTAACAATTGCAAAGCAAGAATACGATAAATTTAAGGATGCATTAGAAGAAGTCCGCGCAACTGGTTATGGTGTGGTTCGCCCAACACTTGCAGATATGAAATTGGAAGAGCCAGAAATTGTTAAAAATGGAAGTAAGTATGGCGTAAAACTAAAAGCAAGCGCACCAAGTTTACATATTATGCAAGTAGATATTCAAACAGAAGTTAGTCCAATAGTTGGTAGTGAGCAACAAAGCGAAGATTTGGCAAAATATTTGCTAGAAGAATTTGAAGCAAATCCACAAGGTATTTGGGAAACAAAAATGTTTGGTAAATCACTTGAATCATTAGTAAATGAAGGCATTCAAGGCAAACTAATTTCCATGCCTGTGGCAGTGCAGGGCAAAATGCGTAAAACATTGGGTAGGATTGTAAACGAAGGCAAGGGCGGAGTAATCTGCATATTGCTATAAATAATAAAGCACTAGCATGCTAGTGCTTTTTATTTTGGGTATTGACTTTTTGGTAATTGTGATACATAATATTACTTGGAGTTTTTAGCATGAGTTACTTGGATGTTGTAAGAGAACAAGCACTTAATCGTGCAATAGAAGATTTTAATAAACACATCAATGAAGATGGTATTATTTACTTAGACGAATTGTCTAGTTCAACTAAATCATATTTGCGCAAGCAATGTGAGGGTGTAGAAGGTAAAAGTACACCACAAGCAAAAGTGGAATTTGTTTACAAATACACTGGCAGATTGCTATATGTGCACCACTACAATCTAAAAGAAAGAATTATTGCAGAATGTGTTGCGCGCGGATATGTGGTAGACGATGTATTGGATAGTGTAAAAATATTGGATATCCAACCACAAGAAAGTATGACAGAGTGGGAGAATAAACGTAAAAAATTTGTTGAATGGTCTAAATCTGTAAGTGATTATATAAAACGCACAGGGGAAACTAGAGAACAATTTTTATCTGATGGATTTGGTAGGACCATTAAGTACATTTACAAATACAATGAACTTGTAAAAGACGATGAAAACTTAATTTCTATTATTGGCAATTATGCTGACGAAAATGGATGTATTGACAAACTTAAAAGCTCAAAACAATATTCCACTATTACAAAGTATTTGCGATATAATTACAATAAAAATGGATTTGACTATATCACTAGTGTTCAAGCAATTCAAAAGTTTGTAAATGATAATTGTCCACAATTCCATTTTTCAAAGCCGGTTCATGTGCCTAATTGCAAATTAGATGTAAAAACGCGTGATTTATACAACGAAGCAAAAGAAATGTTGTTTGATTTTGCAAATGGTGGTGAAATTAGTGGATTAAGGAAAAATACTGAGTTATATAACAAAGTTAGACACATTAGAGACATTTTGGGTTACGAAAGCATAAAAGAGTGTGTGGAAACAATGACTGGCTTGGAATATAATCCTGATAATTTTGGAAGTCACAAAGAACAACCAAGTTTGGATCAAGTGCAAGAGCATATTGACAAACTCATAAAGTGCTATTATGTAGATAGCAAAAAACCAGAAGAAATAAAGTATGTAAATGGAATGATTGATGTTAGTGGCATGAGTACACAGTACAACAATATATTCAAAAGGGCATATAGAGCAAGTAAGCGTAATAATTTAGAAAACCACGAGGAATTAACCCTTGCTGAATACATGGCAAAGTATCATAATTGTTACTACAAATCTTCTGTGTCAAAAAAAGGTGTATTAAAAACCACAAATGTATTTTGTCCAGCTGGAAGTGTAGCAAAAAAAACAAATGATGAAATCCATATGTAATAAAAAAGCACTACTGATATAGTAGTGCTTTTTTGTGGTTTGTGATAGTATATAAATATGAATATTGTTGTAGTTAGCGATAGCCATGGCAACAAAAAAGCCATAGATTACATATTTAATAATTACGCATTTGACCACTTTATTTATCTTGGTGATGGGGTGGAGGATTTGGGTACTTATGAGCACTTGCCAAATGTGCATATTGTGCGCGGTAATTGCGATTTTTTTGATAGCCATCCACTTGAATTAAGTTTGCAATTTGAAGGTGTAAAAATATTTGTCACTCATGGTCACAAATATATGGTAAAATACACAAAGAGTGCACTTACAAAACAAGCTTTAGAGCAAAATGCGCAAGTTGCATTATTTGGTCATACACACAAATTTTGTGATGAATTTTGCGATGGAATTAGACTAATTAATCCGGGCAGTTTAAAGCAAAATAATGCAACTAATGGTAGCTTTATTATGCTACAAATTAAAAAGGGTGAATTGGGCTTAAAACATATTATTTTGTAAAAAATATTGTTGACATTGAGATATGTTTTTGGTATTATAGTATTGCATTTGTAAAATTTGCTGGAATATGCGGGTGTAGTTCAATGGTAGAACTCCAGCCTTCCAAGCTGGTAGCGTGGGTCCGATTCCCATCACCCGCTCCACTTGTGAAGTAAATGAGCGCCAGTAGCTCAGCTGGATAGAGCATCGCCCTTCTAAGGCGAGGGTCGGGGGTTCGAATCCCTTCTGGCGTACCAATGTGGTGGGTATAGTTCAGTTGGCAGAACGCCAGATTGTGGCTCTGGAGGCCGTGAGTTCAAGTCTCACTACTCACCCCATTTTAATTTTTTACTTCACAGATTTGTTGGGGTGTAGCCAAGTGGTAAGGCAACAGACTTTGACTCTGTCATTCCGTAGGTTCAAATCCTGCCACCCCAGCCAATATGGTCCAGTAGCTCAGATGGTAGAGCACGTGACTTTTAATCACGGTGTCCCGAGTTCGACTCTCGGCTGGATCACCATTTATGCAGGTGTGGCGGAACTGGCAGACGCGCTGGTCTTAGGAACCAGTGCCAACGGCGTGGAGGTTCGAGTCCTCTCATCCGCACCAAAAAAACGTTGAAATATCAACGTTTT
>JAFZND010000087.1 GCA_017553065.1 Clostridia bacterium | reverse complement strand
TAATAACAACAATAATTATATTAAGTACAATAAATAGCCATAATTCCATACACTGTTATTATGGCTAAAATAAAAATAATAATGTATTTAAGCATACAAAAAAACACTACTTATAGTAGTGTTTTATTCTTCAGCATAATTTACATAATCTCCACCAACATCTTTATCTAATATATCAGACAAATCTGAACTATCAGATATTACTTGTTGTTTTAATTTGTCAATATCAATTTCTGCATTTGAATGTGATTCAATATCTTCAGCCACATCAGTAAAGTTAAATAAACTATTGTCATTAGGTGAATGCAATACTTCTATGCGTTCAAGTAATTCACTGTAATCTGGCAATTGATCAATTCCTTCCAAGTTGAATTTCTTTAAAAATTTATCAGTTGTTCCAAAAAGCAATGGCTTTCCCACTGTATCTTTTCTACCAACTACATCAATAAGGCCATTTTCAAGCAACATTGTTATTGCATAGTCGCTATTTACTCCACGGATGTTATCAACATCCAATCTGGTTACAGGTTGTTTGTATGCCACAATTGCAGCAACTTCCAATACCGCCCTAGTAAGTGCTTTTTCTTTGATAGGATTCAATACTGATGCAATTTCTTCTGAATATGCACTATTTGATGATAATTGAACTTTGTCATTAAAAGTAAGCACTTGTATTCCACTTGCTTCGCTTTTATGTTTTGCCTGCAATGTTTTTATAGCTTCTTTTACTTCGTCAATCTCAATATTTAATTTATCGGCAATATCAAAAAGAGTAACGCTATCACCTGCAACAAACAATATTCCTTCTATAATATTTGCTAAATTTTCCATAACCTTTCCTTACTCTATACTATTTGTAAGAGTTTCTTCTGTTTCGTTTTTTGTAATTTCAATATCTGAAAAGTTTGCACTTTGAGTAACATGAATTTCATGCATCTTAAGTAATTCAAGTAAAGCCATAAAAGTTGTAATAATTTCTTCTCTGCTGATACTTTGAGAAAATAACTCTGTAAAAAATACCTTTTTGCGCACAAGTAAGCTGTCTTTAATTGTCGCAATCTTTTGCACAACAGTAAATCTTTCTTTTACAACTTCCTTTACTTTTTCGTCTTCTTTCTTATTTTCTGCCCTTACCATTATGTTTGCAAATGCATCTAGCAACATATCTAATTGCATATCTTTAATTACTATTCTAAATTTGCTTGCATCTGGCTCTGGCGCTTTATAAAACTTATTCGTATCTTCAATGTTTTTTAATTTTTCCATTTCTTCTTTAATCATCAAATATTCTTGATGATGAATAAGTTGCTGCTTTAATATGTATTCAGGATCTTCTTCAGGATTTTCCTCTTCTACGCGTGGCAACAAACTTTTGGATTTGATTTCTATAAGTGTTGCTGCTACTTCAATAAATTCACTCGCGCTTTCCATATCAACTTCGTCAATATTTGCAATTACAGCTAAATATTGCTCAGTAATTTCACTAAGCTTTACATCTTGAATTTCCATTTTGCTTTGCTTAATAAGGGCAAGTAACAAGTCCAATGGTCCTTCAAAATTCTGCAATGTAAAACTCATCCCATCGCTCTCTGTTTGTATTACTTTATCGTCATATCTTGCTTCCATATTAGATAATTAACCCCCAGAAACGAACTATAGGATAAGAAATCCAGTTTACTAATCTTACTAGCAAACTACCACCAGCAAAATCACCAATTACTAACAATGCAATAAGGATAATAAAACCATATTTTGCCATAAATTGAACAAATTTATTGCCATAACTTGTAATTGCTGCAATAAAGTTAAATCCATCCAATGGTGCTATTGGTAATAAATTGAATACAAACAAACTAATATTCAAACTGAACATTGTATAGAAAAACATTTGAATAAATAGCATAAAGTAATTGTTAATCACGAAAAGTTTTGTAAATAACATATATGCACCACAAGCAACAAATGCAAGTAGCAAATTCATTGTAACACCAGCAATAGATGTAAGAATCATGCCTTTGCGATATTTTCTAAAACGCGTAGGATCTACTGGTACTGGTTTTGCCCATCCAAAACAAAATAATGCAGAGCACAAAAAACCTATTGGATCGATATGAGCCAATGGATTGATAGTTAATCTGCCTGCTGCTTTTGGTGTGTAATCTCCACATGAATATGCAGCATTTGCATGTGCCCACTCATGTAATGTAAAAGATATCAACAACACAATTAAGTATGCAAGACTTGCTATTAAAAAATCTGTACCTTTTAAGTTTCTAAATAATACTAGCATAATTGCACCTAGATATATTATATATTAATATAATTATTAAATCAATTGTTTTAGCATACAAAAAAACACTGATTACATCAGTGTTTTTAAATACTTTATTAGTAAATATAATATTGTCATAATGCCCACTTAGAAGCAATTTTATTCACAATGTCTGAATATGATTGGGCACCACATTCACCATATGTGAGTACATTCACTTCACCTACCACAACACCATTTTTTGATATAATAATTTTACCAACACAAGTTCTGTCATTAAATGGC
>JAFZND010000086.1 GCA_017553065.1 Clostridia bacterium | reverse complement strand
GTTTTAAGTCCACTATAACTACAATTATATGTGCCTTTTAGCATGTCATGTTTTACAAATTGAATATTGTGTTTCCCCTCTTTTGCCATTTTGTCTACAATAGGTCCGCCAGGATAACCAAGACCCAAAACTTTTGCAACTTTGTCATATGCTTCACCAATAGCATCATCTATAGTGGTGCCAATAAGTGTGTTTTGTGTGTAATTATCCACACGCACTAGTGCTGTGTGTCCACCGCTAACAATAAGACCAATAAATGGTGGCACTAATTCTTTGTAATTTATGTAATTTGCACTCATATGACCTTTAATATGATTTACTTTAATCAAAGGCAATCCACATGCCATGGCAAGTGATTTTGCATAAGTTACACCCACCATCAATGCACCTACAAGACCCGCACCATATGTTACTGCAATTGCATCAATATCTTGCAAAGTTACATTTGCTTTTTCTAATGCTTCATGCACAACATTTTCAATAGCTAGCACATGATTTCTGCTAGCAACTTCTGGCACAACGCCGCCAAAACGCTTGTGTATTTCAATTTGTGAACTAATAACATTTGATAGTACTTCTCTGCCATTTTTCACAATTGCCACACTAGTTTCATCACAACTGCTTTCAATTCCAAGAATTAAAATATCTCGTTTTGAATATTCTTTGTGTATTTTTTTAAATTTTTCTTTTGCAACTTTAAAGTATTTCATTACATACTCCACTTTAACTCATTTACAATAAATTCGTCAATTTTTCCATCCATAACTGCATCTAGATTGCTAGTTTCATATCCTGTGCGATGATCTTTTACAAGGGTATATGGGCAGAACACATAACTTCGTATTTGGCTACCCCACTCAATTTTTTTACTTTCACCTTTTAGGCGCAATGCTTCATTTTGTTGCTCTTGAAGTTTTAATGCCACAAGTTTACCTTTTAACATCTGCATTGCCTTTTCTCTATTTTGAATTTGGCTACGCTCGTTTTGACAAGCAACTACAATACCCGTAGGCAAGTGAGTAATGCGCACAGCACTATCTGTAGTATTAACATGCTGACCACCAGCACCAGAAGAACGATATACATCCACTTTTAAATCTTCTGTGCGAATTTCTACTTCTGTATCGTTTTCTATTTCTGGCATAACCTCGACTGACGCAAAACTAGTGTGCCTGCGTTTGTTTGCATCAAATGGACTAATACGCACTAACCTATGCACTCCCATTTCACCTTTTAGGTATCCATAAGCGCGCTCGCCAATAATTTCAAAAGTTATGCTTTTGAAACCTGCGCCATCGCCATCAATGCTATCAAGCATTACCACTTTGTATCCTTGTTTTTCAGCATACATTTTGTACATACGAGCAAGCATTTGCACCCAATCGCATGCCTCAGTGCCACCAGCACCACTATGAATTTTTAGTATTGCATTACTGCTATCGTATTCACCAGAAAGAAGTGTTTGCACACTAAATGCATCCACATCTTTTTCAAGCGCCAATAATTCCCCTTCAAACAAACTTAGCATTTCGGCATCATCACCACATTCATCTAATCCGTCACGCACAAATTTAATGCGTTCGCCAAGTGAATTTAATGTTTCTAAATCAGTTTGAATACAAGCTAATTCTTTGTTTAATTTTATACTTTCATTCAAATTGCCATATATGGCAGGATCTGTAAGTAATTTATCTATTTCATTTTTTCTTTCACTTAATTTAGGTAAGTCAAAGACAGTGACAGCAAGTATTGTAGCTGTCACTAATGTTGTTTATTTTTGTTATTGCATCTGCATAAATCATATTTTATTTCCTTGACTCCATTGTTGCTTTTTCAAGCATATCCAAAAATTGTTTATTCATTGCCCCGGTATGAAATCCATCAAC
>JAFZND010000085.1 GCA_017553065.1 Clostridia bacterium | reverse complement strand
CATGATTAATGTCAACTTTGCCGTTATATGAATTTACATTACTCTTTGCAAGCACTATTGCTGCATTGCCAACTGATGTACCACTGCTATCTGGAGTGGTATAAACTTTAGCATTATGGAATGTGATGTTTGTTACATATAATTGTTGGGTTGCTGAACCTGAGCTTTTGATAAACGCAGTATCAGTTGTACCAAGTGCTAACATGTTGTCAATAGTATTATTATTAGTAGTATTAAATGTTACACTTGCGTAACCACTAAATGTGATTGGTACCCACAATCTGCCACTTAGATTGCAATCTTCGGCAATATTAATTGTTAATGTAGATACATCATGTATTCCACCATCTTCATCTAAGCCTAGTTGCCATGCAACGTATGCAAGTTCGGCTGCGGCAGAAACTGTGCCACCATTGCCACTAATTGTAATGGTGCCTGTGCTGCTATTGAAGTGGCTATCTGCCACTGGCTTAATAGTTGCTCTGTTTGCCCTTGCATACTCTTGCCATGTTTCCATATGGCAAACTAGTTGTGGAAGGTTTGAGTATGGGTCTGTGCCATCAGTTGAACTATTGCGCACCCATGTGCTACCCCATGCAAAACCTGCCCACTCTTCTGTTTGTAACTCACTTAACGATTTTACCGTTGTTGCATTAGTAGCACTATATGTTATTGTTCCGATGTTTCCATCATGATATACGTAGCTAAACTCATCGCCGTTAGCATGATTTTGTATGAAATTGTTACTACCATTGCTTGTGAGTGTTACACTATTATGATTTCTATCTGCTGTGAACACGCCATAACAATTAGTTATTTTAAGTTTATCACTACCTTTACGTGCAAATAATGTACTTCCAACGCCTTTGTATGGCATAATTGCGTAGCAATCTGTGATTGTACATGTACCAGTACTCCAAGAACACATTGCTGTGCTTGTACTCCTTGTGCTACATGCAGCACAATTTACTACAGCCACTTTGTTTAGTTTAAATCCATTACCATATGAGCACACAATGCCTGCACATGTGTCACCAAACGTGCAACCATTCATTACTGTTGCCCACTCAAATTTGAGTTCATTAATAGTTCCATTTAGGCCATTTATAAATCCTGCATTGCCATTTACAATATATACAGTAAGGTTGCTAATTGTGTTTCCGCCGCCCTCTATTGTTCCATTGAAATTATAAATAGGTGTCCATAATTTGCCTTTTAAATCAATATCTTTCTTGATAATTAATGTCACACTTGGGTGGCTAGAGTTATTGTATGCAAGTGCAAATTGTGCCAACTCTTCTGAAGTGTTCACTGGATGACTACTACCATTTGTAATATCAAAACTACCAGGTGTTACTGCATTCCAGCGATATTGTGCTTTGATGCTAGTGTTATCTTCATAGTAACTAGAGCCATTTTGCACATACACTCTATCATACCAATGTTCTTTTAGCTCCCATGTGAGTACTAATTTAATACTGTCTGGATTGCTTGGATCAAGGGTAAATTGTGTGTAATCTATATCAATTGGGTTACCAAAGCGCAAGTTCTTGATATCTGCTGTGGTATATCCTTTAATTGTTGAAGGATTTTTGATATACACACATCCGTCGCTAGCTTGAATATATGAATTATATGATTTTTTCCAACCACGCACAGGGCCACCATCTATTAGTGAAAACGACGATGCACCTGCCATTGTACCATTTGTTGTAACAAATTTACATCTGTCGATAATACTATCGATGTCATTTCGTGCGGTCACTATAATATCGCTATTACTTTGAAGAGTAGATGCAAATATTACACCGCCAATGTTACCATTTTGGTTTGATCCGATTGCTAAACCGGTAGAAGTATTAACTAAGCGACTATTTGAAATTAAACCACCATTACTATTAACCAAACCACCACCATTACTATATCCTGAAGCATTTGTGCTGGTTGCATTAATGTTGATAAGTTTACCATTGTTAGCATTTATTACACGATTGTTATATGAATCAGAAGTATTTGGTAAACTTAATTCCATAACAATACTTGTTTTTTCAATTGTTAAACTTTCACCATTTTGTATTTTACCTGCACTACTGCCAATAAATACATAGGAATCATTTAACACATTTGTAGCAAATATAGCATTTCCATTATCTACATACACACTACTTGTTTCACCAATAGTTTGATTATATTTTGGATTTTGTTTTGTGCCAGATAATTGTGTTGCGTTTGCTACCGCATAGCCAAACTCTCCACTGGCCACATCATTTACCCATTTTAGCAATGGGAAAGATTTTAGAGAGCCCAAAGTTGAAGCTTTCCAAATTTCGCTATCAAAATTACCAATGAATGATGAATCCATCATCTCGGCAATTGTCTTAGATGTGTGGTATGAGGAATGATATGGATAATCCCATCTATTTGTAATATTTGGGTTAATATCGAATGCAGCATACACATTGGTTATGATAATTTTGTCTGCTAAACCAGTCTTTGGCATCACAATTAAATCTTTGCGATTTGTTACATTGTAGTTAAGTGCGTCTGTTACAAAGTTTGCAATAGAATATACACTGTCTAACGTAAGAACTCCATTTTCTGTCTTGTAGCCCACTATACCACTTACAAATGCATTGGGAGAACCATTATCACGCACATAAATTGAACTAGTGGTGTAGCTATTAGAGATTGTTGTACGTGCACTATTTAGCACTCTTGCAGCAATACCACCAACACAATCTACACTACTATCACTATTTGTTTCAGCATATAGATACAAGTTTGCATTAGTTACTGCTTGGTCAATCTTTTTGTCACTAGATGAATTGGTTGCATAATACATACCAACAATGCCACCAACTGTATCGTAAATAGATGTACTATTAAGAATAATATCCACAGTGCCATCTACTGCCACATATTGCAATGTGGTGTTTGTTACTTTACCTGCAACAGGAGCAACATTTAAATCTCTGCTACTATAATTTGTGGTAAAGAAATCAGTAGCATTACCAACGAATATGTGTGTAAAGTCGTTACATTCATTTATATTTCCTGCAATGCCACCAACATTGCTATTTGTGATATTTTGTCCACTAGTGCCACTTGGCACAATTTTGCTGTTGTATAGCAAATTATCTGCTGTGCCTGTATGATCGGCAAGACCAAACACACCACCAATGTTTGCATCATTAATTGTTGAGGTATTTTCTACCTTAATTTCTGTGTTGGATGAGATATTTTCAAAATATCCATTTTTTGTCCAACCAGTTATGCCACCAATATTTGTGTCATTTGATACACCCTTATTAAGTGAGTTAAAGTTAAGCTTTACATTATTTGTGGTGATTGTGTCAAATGTTGTTGGTATATTACCAAAGCTTTTACTTGCATCAGTAGCACCATATATGCCACCAAATGCGATAAATTTACTTGGAACAGATTCGGTAATCATTTCCTCTACTGTTATGTTTAGATTTCTACCAAGTGTTTGATTAATAATGATAGTGCCCAAATTTAGTGAAACATTCTCCACAGTAGCACTAGATGTATCATCTAATACATCTTCACCCTCATGAAGTGGTGTAATTTCGATATATCCACCTACAGCACCAATTGATACTG
>JAFZND010000084.1 GCA_017553065.1 Clostridia bacterium | reverse complement strand
ATTTACATCACCAAATACTAACTCACCATTTTCATCTACTTCTTCTACCATTTCTTCTGGTAATTCTGAATATTCAATAATTCCTGGTTTACCATCTATTTTACAAAATACTCCTGCTCTTTCTCTTGGATTTGTTTTTACAACAGATTTTGATGCAATTTTGTTATTTTGTTCACATATACTACGTAAACCTTCCTTGAATTCTTCAATCAATGCATCTACACTTTCTACACCATTTGTATTACCATAATGCTCTTCAATGCTGGTAACAATTTCTTGCCATTTAGCATAAAGGATACTAATTCTCTTTAATTCCAATTCGTACAATTTGCGCGCACTTGCCTCTATCTGGTCTGCCTTTTCTACAGCATACACAAGTGCCTTTGATATTTGTTTGTCTTTTGTTTGATACATATCCACACGCTCTTGAAGTACTCTCACTTCATTGCGCATAGAAAACACTCTATCCTTTTGTTCGGATAGCTTTTCTTCATATTTCAATGTAAGAGCTTTAATAAATTCATCTACTTGCTCTGGATTGTAACCCTTTTTGTCAATATCAAATTTTGCCATTGTTTTACCTCAAAAAAATTTAAACGCAATAATTATATCACAAATTATGAATATCACAAATGAAATAACAAAACTACTCTTACTCCTAAGTATTACCACTCTTGCAAGCATTGTAAATGCAACGCACGACAATAGTAATATATCAGAATACGCATGCAATTTGTCAAAGTATATTGCATAAATCGTGATATATATTGAAACTATAATTATATTAAGCACTAGTAGTTTGGTTATTTTTTGCATTCTTTTTGTTACGAATTATAGTTATTATTACTAATCCTACAATACCTACAAATATCATTGCCAAACTAACTGCTTGTGATACAGGGAAATTTGTCCCTGGAATATATAGAATATATTCAGGCACTCTAATGCCTTCTAAGAAATATCTAATGAACCCCTCATATATACGATAGCAACAGGTTGCAAATCCACGAAGATTTACTTTTCTAAGAATTATCATCAATATAAAGAATCCAACAAAATTTATTATGCTTTCATAAAAGAAAGTAGCAAGAAACCATCCACTAAATGCGCCATTTTCAATATGTACTGCAAATGGGAACCATTGCCATGCCTTGGATGTAACTTCTCTGCCAAACACTTCTTGATTTACAAAGTTACCCCACCTGCCAATACTTTGGGCAAGTAGTAATAATGGTGCAATACAATCTGCCGTATCTATTGCATTATGCTTTTTTATCCCAGAACAAATGAGTATTGCAATAATGCCACCTATTATGCCACCAAATATTGCAAGGCCTCCATTCCACACTGCAATTACATCATAAAATGAATGAAATTCACTTAACGAATTTACCACATAATATGCTCTTGCAAATATTATAGAAAGTGGAAATACCCACCACACTAAGTCGTATGGATAATCACTAGGCAAATTACGCAATGGAAAAGTTTGTGTTGCTAGCAATAATGCCACCAAAAATGCACTACCTATAATCACACCATACCAACTAATTGGCGTTAGGTACATATCTACAAAAAGTAACACAATTAACACAGCTGCAGCTATACCAAGAGTAATCAAAGTATTTCGCCATTTAAATTTAAATCCAAATACATGAAATTCGTTGTCCATTTGCACATCCTTTTGATATTTCTATAACTAGTATAATTATTTTGTAATAATTAGGCAATTGATTTATCACAATGAAATCTTTGTTACGACAAAAAAATGCACAGCATAAATGCTGTGCATAATTTAAATTATTTTGTTAATTCTTCTTCTTTTGCTGGACCTTCGCCTTTTTCAAGTGCGTCAAGATCTGCAAATACTGCTTTGTATACTTCTACAGTTGTTCTAAACAATTGTTTGTCTTCTGCAGTATACTCTTTATCTCCAATAAATAACTTACCTTCAACATGCAAGTAACCATCTTCTGCCAAAGATTT
>JAFZND010000083.1 GCA_017553065.1 Clostridia bacterium | reverse complement strand
TATAATAATATTAATAAATTAGTCGCGAGGTGTAAGATGGAAAAACTTTTGACTCTTAGCGCTGGGGCAACAAACGCAATAATAATTGTAGTAACATGTGCATGTGTGGCACTATTATTCTTTATGCTTGTATATCGCAAACGCAAAAGCATCCAACAAGCACACGACGGAACCTCTCCTGCAAAAAAGGAAAAACATAGAAAACACAAAAAAGTAGAAGAACTAGATAATCCTGTAGAGAGTGAATCTCACAAAGATATGCTTAGTGACATTATTGCAGTGCATGAGCAAAAACAAGCAGAAGCACAAGAAGCCAAAGAGGCAAGCGAAGAAGAGCCACAAGAGGTTGACCTAAAAGAAGTTGATAATATTAATGCAGACAACACAGAAGAATAAAATAAAAAGTTTATGGATTTTCCATAAACTTTTTTTATTGTTTTTTTCAAGTTGGCAGCACTCTATTCTCGTGGAACCACTCACTATCTTGCAGTTTTGTGGCAGATGCAGAGCACGCCACTTTGTAAACACTGCCTTTTGACATATACACCACATTTCCATTAAATGAAACATGTTTTCCTTCTACGCTCTCATCATTTAAAGTAGTTACATATATTTCACTAGTATATGGTGCTACATTATTCACAAATTGTTGTGAAGGGAATTGCTTTGCATTATCAGAAGTGTATTCATCATCGCCAGCGCAACAGCACACAACAACTGTTTTTGGTTGTATCACGGCCATAAGTGCTGCAGAAGATGCAGTATATGAGCCATGATGCCCAGCTTTAAATAAATCTACATGTGGTAAGGTGTTTCTTTCTATTAAACTTTCCTCGCCCTCTTGCTCTAAATCACCTGTGAGCAAATAATTTCTTGTACCATTTGAAAATAAGCAACACACTGAATTGTTGTTTTCACTTGAAGATGGTGTTTCGTAATATTCAGTATCAAGAATTGTCATGGTGTAGCCGCCACCAACAGCATACGTAGTTTGTGCGCCATCAGTTTCGTTAATACATTGTAATGCTGTGTAATGAGTGGTGCCATGTTCGGTAACTGCCTTTTCCAAATTTGTAACATAGCGATTGTAAACTGCTGTTGTAACAAGTGTTGCAGAATCAATAAATACTTCCACACTATATGCACCAAAGAAACTATTGTTGTATTGAGCAGCAGCAAAACCTGCAATGTGGTCTTGGTGTGCGTGTGTGAGTATTACATACTCAAACACACCATCTGTTACATAATGACTAAGATAATCTGTAATCGTAGGCAAGCTATTTAATCTGGACCCACAATCAATAAGAATATCACATGTTTCTGTTTTTATATACACACAATCACCCGTGTAATGATTGCCAACTTCCAAAAAGTGAATGGATATATCTTGATCACTTACTGCAGGATATGCTTGAATATATGCACAAGAATATTCATCTTCGTCGTCATTGTTTTGTGGATCATCATTTGCGTTATTATTATCATGCGTATTGTTATCAATTACTGCATCTGGACTAATAACAGGAGTTGTTTGCTCGGGTTTTCTAAAATAGAACCACCATGCACCAAATGCAATTGCAACAACAAGTAACAAAGCAATAAAAACTAATGTCACCCTACCACTATGACTTTTTGCAAGAGTTTTGGTAGCGCGCGTTACACTTTTTTGTATTTTTCTAGTTGTGCGTTTGTTTGCCATAATAACTTTTCCTTACGCTTAAATTATAACATAACTAATCTAAAACAAAAAAATAAAAACACCCATGTGGGTGTTTTGTTATCTTTCAAATATGCTTGGCTCGCGTGACTCAGCAATTGTTGTGCATACCTTTTCTTTTTCGGCAAGCATTAATGGAGTTATATTAAATCCATCAATATTTAGGCAATACTTATCTGCCAAAATGTGAATAAGTGATGTGCCACTTGGCAAACATTCTTCTAGCGTTTCTTGTGGTAATTTGTGAACAACTTCACGAGTTACTTCTTTAATTTGTTTTTGTTGCACATAATCCATAAAATTATTTGCTTCATCATGCGCCGTAAGTGGCTCTTCTACTTCCACAATTTCAGTCATAACACTTTTTGTATTTAAGAACATGTGTTTACATGAATTATTTGTAACTTCTACAGAGCTAACAGCTAAAACATTCTTATCTATTTCGTCGCCAACATATTTTTCATTTAAACTAGATGCAGCAATTGGCTTGTAATCTAATAATTGTTTGCACAAATTTGCAATATATTCTTCACTGCCATTATATTTAATAGCAAATTGACTTGCAAATTTTTCAACATCTTTTACAAATGGATATCCTGAATATTCAGAAGTTCTATATATTTCGTCTGCCACTCTTTCAATATTTTCATACATAAACATTTTATTTATAATAATACTATCAAATAGTGACACATAACCTGCGTTTTCTTTCATTGCAAGGTCAAATTGTTCTGGGGTTAAATTATGACGCAACACTTTTTCGCCTTGGCCAAATAATTTGATTACTTTGTTAAATACATGATGGTCAAATGTACCATCTTTGTATTCTTTGCAAAGCTCAGCCAAACTAGCGTCCCTTATGGTTAGCAATTTGCCAATGCGCAAAATATTGCTCGACATATCTGGCAAAAGTGTTGGGAACAAATATGTGCGAATAGCAAACCAATTTAAATCTGGTGAAATTTTTACAAAATCATGAATATACTCTTTACGCAAAGCAACAAGTTTTTTCAAATCATGTGTTTCACTAGTTTTAATCTTGTACTCTTGTGTTAAAGTTTCGCATTTTTTGATTTTGTTTGATAATTCCATATCAATGGTATATTCTTTTTTATCTTCCATTGTTTTTCCACCCTATAATAAAAATTACAATTTTATTATAAATTGCAATTCACCCTTTGTCAATATTGAATTTTAAAAAAATCACTCACGAGAGTGACTTTTTTTGTAAATATAAATTCTAGTACAATCCCCATTCGGCAAATTTTTCAAATCCGCCTATTTCTAAGATATACTTTTTGGCAACTTTTACAATTTCGTCGTATGTTTTGCCATCAATTTTATCATCGCCAATTGCACAATATAATTCCACAGGTCTTCCAATTTTTTGTGCTTTTAAAAATGCGTAAATATTTACACTTACGTCTGCCTTAGATAAATCTTTACCATGCAATCCTCCACCAGTGACAGAACTTGCCATATCACTACCAAGTTTTCTGTTGGTTGCGCCACTATCCACATCTGTGCCACCCGTCCAATCGCCAAGCGGATTTATTACTGCATTTGGGTATTGATTTTTAAGCTCTTTTGTGGACGCATTGCTTTGGCAAATAATAAGTTTATTGTCTGCAAGAATGTATTTGCCATCTGACGGATATTTAGCATAAATCTCGTGGGCAATTTTGGATAACTCTTGTTCTTCTTTTGTTAGTGGCACACCTTTAAATATTCCATTGTCGCCACACTTTGGTCCTTCACTTTGGTTTTGTGCAAGGTACACATCTTGCTTTACACAAGCAAAATCCACTTTTAGTTTACCAGCAATGCGATTAACAATTGATTTAATTTCTTTACTGCTAAATTTTACGCTACTCTCTGCAATAATATGGCATTTCCCATGACCAATTAACACTTCCACGGCAACTTTTGGCTCGCTTTCTTTTTTGTACGCAAGGTCAACTATTGCTCCTGCAATTCTGTCTGCCACTTTGTCTGGATGACTTGGATTTACTTTTTCTATCATAACAATCTCCTTATAGTAAAACAAAAACCCATAGCATACACTATGGGAAAAACTTCAAAATTATATTCCCATAGCTTAGCCGTTAGCACCACGCAAATAATTTGCAGGTTGCTGTGTGGTCATAGG
>JAFZND010000082.1 GCA_017553065.1 Clostridia bacterium | reverse complement strand
TGAAAAAGATAAACACCCACTAAAAATAGATGTAGATAGTGTGGTGTTAGGTAAAGAATTCAAAGTGTTGGATAGTATGGATTTTTACTATGACGAAAATGGCGACTTGCTTGTAGATGGCGAAGGTAATCCATATAGCTTTAATGATTTAAAAACTACTGACAAAGAAAAATATGCTGCGTGCCTTGCTGCCGCATTTGAGCGCACCACAAATAAAGTAAAAATTGTTGGTGTGGCAAGACTCAAAGACACAAGTGATTCTGGCTCGCTATCTACAGGTGTTGGATACCTAAAAGATTTTACTGACACCATGATAGAATATCATAATCAAAAAGTGGATGTGGTGTTTGCTGGCAATGACGACAGAGATATTTTAAAAATTGACAAAAACACACCATCCAGCATCCAAATTTATGTAAATAAATTTGAATCAAAAGAAAGTATTAAACAATTTATCAATAAATACAATGACCAGGCAGAAAAAGAAGATAGAATTACATACATTGATTACATTGACCTTATTATGAGCACAGTTTCTATCATTATCACTGCAATTACATATGTACTTATTGCATTTGTATCGGTATCATTAATTGTAAGTAGCATTATGATTGCCGTAATTACATACATTTCTGTAATAGAGCGCATCAAAGAAATTGGTGTTCTTCGTGCAATTGGTGCATCCAAGCGCGATGTGAAACATGTGTTTACAGCAGAAAGCTTTATCATTGGTCTTGGTGCCGGATTGCTTGGCGTAGGTATATCATTACTACTCACATTACCTATCAATCTTGTGCTCCGTCATTACACACAAATTTCTGGCCTTGCAAGTTTGCCATGGCTTGGTGCAATAATTCTTGTTGCAATTAGCGTGGTGCTTACACTTGTTGCGGGCTTAATTCCTGCGCGTATGGCAGCAAAGAAAGACCCTGTAGAAGCATTGCGCAGTGAATAAACCAAATAATTTGTTTGGATATATTGTTTATTTGTTATATTATAAATGTAATAAATAAGGAGGTAACCTTATATGAAAAAGAAAATTTTTAGTATTTTTGTGGCAGTGTTACTATTTTTGCCATGCCTAGTGCTAGCAGGATGCGGTAAAAGTTCATACGAAACTATTAGTCGCGTGCCATATCAACCAGGCGGTGATTATTGGGTAGAGTATACTTTTTCGGGCACAAACAATCAAATAAATTTGTATTCTTATGCCAAGAAAACTGTTGGTAACACATCATACTACTACACATTCCACAATAATAATGGAGCATTCGAAGAATATGTGGCAGTGGTTAATAACACAAACAATTCATTTACTGCCTATGTGTATGATTATCCAAATAGCACATGGATAAATAATACCGAATATATTTATAGTTGTTGGTCTGATGGAACACCTACATGGTTCGACTTTGAAACGAGTTTCCTTAGCGGATATTTATCTATGGCAGAAATCCACATGTTCAACTCAGGCGAAATAAATTCACTTATTCGCCATGAAGATGGTACCGAAGTTACTGATGATGGAATTAAAACTTTCCACCTAGAAGGCATCCCAGGCCATGTGGAAGCTGAAGACATAGAGGCACTACATTTCTATGATTCACAAAATGATGAACACTACTACTTTGTACAAAATTCAGGTGTAGTTCTTCGTAATGACTACAATCGTGATTACAAAGCACATGTGTACAAAACAGAGTTCACTTTTGAGCAAGTTATCACTGCTCATTCTGAGCCATTAACAGGTCTTCCTACATTACCATAATAGGAACCAATAAACACAAAAAAAGCACGAACAATTTCGTGCTTTTTCTTTGGTAGTCCCGACGAGACTCGAACTCGTGATACCACCGTGAAAGGGTGGTGTCTTAACCGCTTGACCACGGGACCTCATTTATGATGTTTTGTCAATTTATGGCAGCAGCGATAATCATTGCGTACCTACGCAGTTTAAAAACTGTTAAAGTCATAATTGTGCTACTGCACTATATCGCCTACCAAAATGGTAGCGGCGATAAGATTCGAACTTATGACC
>JAFZND010000081.1 GCA_017553065.1 Clostridia bacterium | reverse complement strand
TTAAAATTTTTAATATTTTGCATAATATTTTACGTTAAATTATTTTAAGAAATTTACAACTTCTTTAGTACTCATATTTTGTTTTTCAAAAGTACGTCTTGTAATCACTTCCAAGTTGTCATCTTGAGCTCCCCTACCCACCACAATTATATATGGCATACCGGTAAGTTCAGCATCATTCAATTTAACACCTATACTTTCTTTCCTATCATCAAGCAACACTTCAACACCTTTCTTTTCAAGTGAGGAATATAACTTTTCTGCAACCTTAACTTGCACATCATCTTTCGAATTGGCAATCACTATTGTTGCCTTATATGGGGCAACAATCTCTGGCCATACAATACCCTTTTCATCTGCATATTGCTCTACAAGTGCACTAAGAGTTCTACTTACGCCAATTCCATAGCATCCCATTTCCATAATTTGAGATTTACCATTTTCATCCAAAAATTTGCAATCAAGCAAGCTTGTGTAGTGTGTGCCAAGTTTAAATATGTGTCCAAGTTCAATACCACGAATTATACTTATCACACCACCACATACAGGGCACACATCTCCTGTTGTAATTTTTCTTATATCTGCAAATGAACTTTTCTCTTCCCCATCAACAATACATGATAAACTCATATCTGACAAGTTTGCATTTATATAGTGTTCATCTTTTTCGTTTGCACCACAAATAAAGTTTTTCATATTGAGCACTGAATTATCTGCAACCATCATACAATGATGCAAGTTCATAGGACCAACAAATCCTGCAACACTACCAATATTTTCAATTTGTATTGGTGTTGCCATTTCTAGATTACTTGCACCAATATAGTTTGCAAGTTTTGTTTCTTCTACTTCGTGGTCACCACGAACAAATGCAACAATTGTTCCTTTATCTGATTCATATACAACTGCTTTCAAGAAGTCTTTAGCTGTAACATTTTTACCGAGTTCTTTATTAAAGAATTCTAATAGCTCATCAATCGTTTTTACAGAAGGTGTAGAAACCTTTTGAATATCAAACATTTCTACTTCACTATTTTCCCTATCAAATACAACTTTCGCTTTTTCAATATTAGCTGCAAAATCACAATGGTTACATACGACAATCTCATCTTCGCCTTGGTCATTCTTAGCCATAAATTCTTGACTACCACTGCCACCCATAGCACCAGAATCTGCTTCTACAGGTACTACATCTAGCCCTAGCCTATTAAATATATTTGTGTAAGCATTGCGCATAGTTATATATGTATCAGTTAAACTTGCACCATCTGCATGGAAAGAATATGCATCCTTCATAACAAATTCTTTTGCTCTTTGCAAACCAAATCTTGGACGCACCTCGTCTCTAAACTTGTTTTGTATTTGATATAGTGTAACTGGTAATTGTTTATAACTAGTTACATAATCTTTTACTAGCAAGGTAAATGCTTCTTCGTGTGTTGGACCCAAAGCATAAGGTCTTCCATAACGGTCTTGAAAGCGAAACATACTACTTCCAAAGTTATTAGCACGTCCGGAAGCTTCAAAAAATTCCATCGGAAG
>JAFZND010000080.1 GCA_017553065.1 Clostridia bacterium | reverse complement strand
TTCTTGGAACACTCCATCTGGTAGTGGTATTGCAGGATATAAATATACTATAAAATACAGAGGATTCTGGAAAGCATAATTGTATAGTGTTTTTAAACCACAAAAAAGAAGAGCGTTTTGCTCTTCTTTTTTGTGTGCTTTGGTGCATAATTATGTCATATTTTTAATTAAATATTTTAAAAATTTATGCATTAAAACATATTAAAATTACCCTTATAATATTTGGTTAAAATAACCAAAAAAATTACGCATAAAATAGCAATAAAATTGCTTTTAAAATATTTGGTTAAAATAACCAAAAAATATTAATAAAATTGTGCCAATTTTCGCATGCGCATGGTGTGTGCGTACAAGCAAAATTATTTCATATATAATTATAAAATATTTGACACACACACGCGCGAAGGGGTAGAATAATTGTGACTAATGAAATTTTAATAATATTATTTTAAATAATTTATGCGAAATTTCAGAACATAATATCAAGGAAATTATGCGTTATGAAAATTGGGAAAAAGTTTTATCTAATACTATTGGTTTTATTCTCGGCAACTCTTGCATTTAGTGCATGTAGCAAAGATCCATACAAAAATATGGACCTTAGTCTTTCTACATATTCGCTAACAAAAGAGTACAGCGATGATGACAGCGAGAACTATTTTGATATTAGTGCTACTGTAACTGGCGTGAAGAGTAAGGATGTGAATACTGCAGTAAACTTTGAAGTATCAAACACAAATGTTTTGGCACCTGCAGCAGATGCTCAAGTAAATGGCGCAACTTCCACAATGAAATTCAAAATGCTCAACACCGGCCGTGTAACAATTAAGGTAAGCACAGTTGAAGGTGGCAATAGTGGCATTAGAAGTAAGAATGTGGATGTTCAAATTACTCGCAAAGTTGATTCCTTGGAACTTGCGTACACAACTATGCCTATCATTCGTGGCGTGGCAACAGATGTTACTGCAAAATTGTATGATGGCTCTAGCTTCGTAAAATTTACCCCATATAACACAACTGAGCGTGACGTTGTTTTGCGTGCATTAGATAGTGTAACAAAAGAACAAATCACACAAGGTGTTGCAATTGATGGCAATGTAATTACAGTTACAGATAATTCCTTGACTGGTTTTATTTTGCAAGCAACAAGTGCAACAAACAAAGAAGTAACACCTGCAGAAGCAAGTGTAACAGTGCTAGATAATGTTACTGCAGACAACTTTACCATAAAAGCAACCACAACTGACGATGTGACAAGCGATGTGCAAAAAATATATGTTGGCAATGAATATATGTACAATGTAAGTTTGTCTAATGCAGATAGCGATACAAACACAAGCATTGCAAAAGTGCTAGATGTATTCAAAGATGGCATTAGCATTGTGTCAACAGAGAGCTCATATACTTTGCGCGCACGCAACATGAACAAATCAAACACTAGCGTTACAGACCTAAATTATGTGTCTGCACGCAAAAATACCACAGGTACATTTACACTTAGTGAGGGCCGTGGTGTTGGTAGTGATGTTATTACACTTCTTGTATACCGCAAGGGATACGAGGGCGTTTTTGCTCCTATAGAAATCCCTGTGAATGTAGAAGTGAATAGTTATCCATCTGATTTGAAGTTTGTAAATGCACTTACTGATACTGATGGAGTGGATGCTATTACATTATTTACAAGTTACAAAAGTATGGTGGGTACAAGTATAACATTATCTATTACCAATAGCAATGGTAAACTTGTAAATCAATATGCATACGTGTATGTTGCAGACAAATCTACACACGAAAAAGTAGAAAATATTGAAAAGAGTATTCGTATTTATCATTATGTAGGCGGAAACTTAGAGCGTGTGTATGCAAATACACCTGTAAAACATGGTGAAAAATTATTCATAAATTATGTGTTTGATGCAACACTTTATAGCGAGAATTACATTCTTGTGGCAGAAAGTGTGGTATTTGAAGACGCATTTAGTTACAATGCTCATGCAGATAAGCATAGCATTGTGCTAGTAACTAGTGACGTTACTGTATCTATGCCAAGTACAACAATTGCAAAAGGCAATGTTCGTACACTAACAAAAGAAGAGTTGTTTGGCACATCTACACCAGTACTAAGCGTACTAGATTTAAAAGTGGTAAGTAGCGATACAGATATTGTGAAAGTTATTTACGACACTGTAAATGAAACAATTACATTGTCTGCAGAAGATTCTACAAAAATTGGTGCTGTAACAATTAGTGTAACTGCACCTAATGGCTACACAGCAAGCGCTGTTTCGCGTGTGTACACACATACAGACGAAACAAACACATCATTCATGTTTGGCGGCACAGAATATTTTGTGACTGACGAAACAAACGAAGTGTATGTAATTAACGATACACAAATTGTGGGCGCTGTTGTTATTGATGGTGTTTCATACGACAACATAAATGTGTTACTTCCAGAAGGCATGACTATGGAAGTTATTTCCTATGACACTACATATATTCAAGTGCCTCAAGAAGGAATTTCTGTAATTGCACGTTCATTTACTGCTGATACAGAAGTTGTGTTTGAATTCAATAACACATATGATGGCACAAGTTTTACATTTAACTTTTTGATTCATATAGAAAGAGTGGTTGAATCATTAGAAATTAATAAATCTGTTGTTCCTTTGATTTACGCCAAAGATTCTATTTCAATGGAAGGATACGAAGATGTTACAACACATACAGTTATCGTAACACCAACTCCTGCACCAAGTGATTACAATGGAATTTACACATTTAACACATATTATGGTGGATCATTCTATAATTTAAATAAGGTAATTGTAGTTGGAGACACTTATGAATATGAGTGGCGTAATGATTTTAAAGTGTACATAAGACCAGGCAGAGTAACAGAGGGTGGTGCATATGATGGCACATTTGAAGTGTGGACATGGATTAAGTCAAATTCAAACAATAACTACACATTCTCAGTATATATTTCATACACACGCACTTATGTGAACATGACTGAATCATTTGATGTGAGAGTAACAAATAGTGTAGTTATCACATCAAGAAATGCAGTAAAAACAGATAATATCACTACAAATCTTTCAAATAGAAAGGTTGAATACAATACAAATGACCTAGTGGGTAGTGATGGAAATTATCAAGATGGTAATATTCAAAACTTTAGATTTAATGTATCACCAACAGATAGGCAAATATTAAATGATACCATTTTACTTGGTCTTGGTGATGCAAATACAACAAATTTGCGTGAATTGTCTACAACTGATGGTGTAACATTATACGCGAATGATTACTTTAATTTTGCAGTAGATAACAAGAATAAAAATGTGGTTGTTACATTAGTACATGTGCCACCTACAGATTTATCAGTTCAAAACTTTATTCTTTATCCATTAGATGGTGGTGCAATTCCTTATGAATTTTCCATTAAGGTAAATGATGGATTAAGTTACGAAACTGCATTTATTGTAACAACTCCACAACAATTACTAAAAATTAGCAATTCTTTGAGTAGTTACTATAGATTAGGTGCAGATATTTACCTATCTGCATATCAAACAGATGGCTCATGGATTGCATTTGGTTCACACGAAGATCCATTTACAGGATATTTGAGTGGTGAATATGAAGGCAAATATTATGGCATTCATAATATGCGTATAGTAAACACACGTTCTACTGGTGGGGCATCTCAATTGCCAGATACAGCAGTAGGTTTGTTTGCAGTAAACAAAGGTGTAATTGAAGATTTGAAGTTATACGACTTTTTAATAAGAGTAAATTATGACCTTACTGGTGACAATGTGTTTGTTGGTGGTATTGCTGGTATTAACTATGGTTACATTGGTAATGTAGAAGTAATTTCTAATACATTACATCCAACAGCAAATGGTGAATACATAAACAGTGTAAGTGGGTATATGGCACCACAAAATGGTGTTGTAGTTCGCGATTATACCACTACAGAGCACACAACTTTCCTTGGTGGTATAGTTGGTCTTAACTTGGGTTATGTAACTAATGCAATTACCAAAGTGCAATTATTTGCAAACGACACATTTGCTGCACCTGTTCTTGCAGGTGGTGTTGCTGGTACAAACACTAGAATGACAAGCTTAGAGCTTGAAGATTTTATGCGCAGTTTGAACCTTGATGGAAACATTATTAGTGAAAGATTAGCTACAGTTACTACAGGTACCGGAAGTATTGAATTTGATTCATCATCAATTAAATTTGGTGAATATAATGTAGAGACCACATTCAATGAGTACTCATGCAATGGCGAATTCTTCTTATCAAATGAAGATAGTGCAGTTGGTGGCGTGGTTGGCTTAAACAACTTAGCAATTGATTCGGGTAATATCCTTATTCAAGGCGCTTATGCACAAAGTTATCTTGTGGGCTACAATAATGTTGGCGGTATTGCCGGCATTAACTATGCAACAATCGCAGATAACATTGCACATGTAAATATTCGTGCTAACGACAATGTTGGTGGTGTAGTTGGACTAAATGTGTACGCTCGCAGTGCACATAGATTTGTTACCGGTGTTCACACATACGTATTAAATGGAACACAAGAATTAAAAGGTAAAATAGTTGACACTAAAGTTCAATTTATCAATAGAGAAGATAAATATAGCTATTTCAACACAGGCATTTATGCACACAGCAATGTTGGTGGTCTTGTTGGTTATGGCGAATATCAATTATTTGACAATGTTGAGCCATTACAAAATAGTTCAGCATATAGCTATGTAACTCGTGAAATTACAAATCAACCATATAGTATTAGTCATACACAAGCAAATGGCGGAGTATACTATGGCGACATAGTGGCATTAGGCACATCAATTGGTGGCCTTGTAGGTTTTGCAAATGGCGTTGTGGCAAACTCTGTTCTTGCAAATGTAAATATAAACACAGTTTCAACCGCATATGTTGGTGGTATTGTAGGTAAAATTGTTGGCGATTCGCGTATTAAATATGCACAAATTGCAGGTAATGTTGTAGGTAGCACACATATTGGTGGATTTGTTGGCGATGCCACTGAAATTTCAGATTACTATGGCAATGCTGCAAATACAAATGGCAACATTTTAAGAAATCCATCTAGTGACGTTTATTCACACCTTGTAGCAGGTAATTTTGTTGGTTTGCAATACCATGTATCTGCAAGTTACACATTACTTAAGGCAAATGGCAACTATGTATCCAACTTTGCATCTAATGGTGAAACACAATCTGGCGTGCAAGACCTTAATGTTGGTTATGTAACACGCACAAATGGTGGAATATACACCGTATATTACATTGATAATGCAGATAGACAATCAAGTGGAATTTCTGATCCAGGGACTT
>JAFZND010000079.1 GCA_017553065.1 Clostridia bacterium | reverse complement strand
AGTAAATGTTACATTGCCAAAAATAAATGATACAAGGGCAATAATCATTGCAACAACTAATATGTCAACAACTGACCATACTGCCTTAGAATAACCTGTTTTCAAGCTTGCAGGCAATTTTTTGCCACATGCGTATTCGTATGCAGAACTATTAAGAATGTACTCCATAATTGCAAACGCAAGCACATAGCCAAGCACCATACCCAAATATGAAACAAAAGTTAATCTAATTTGTGGCACAAGTGAGAATGCAATTACTGAAATTTCTGCCATAATTAACAAACACAAACTAGCAATCAATCCCAAATGACGATGTTTTACAATTAAGAATACAAAACTACCTACAAGTAGTAAGCATGATAATACTGCAAAAACAACCTTTTGCCATGTTGCAAAATTGCTGTGAACAGTAACCACACTGCCTTCTAATGTTAGATTTAATCCATAACGTGTGTTGTTTAATTGTTTTGTATATTCTTGAGCAGCTGATTTGCTGGAAGAACTAAGGAAAACATAACCAGTTGTGATTTCTTCGCTAATACTTATTGGTTGAACACTTGATGAATAATCTCTATTTAGGTAAATGTAAATACCGTTGCCACTTGATGCTTCTTTAGTTAAGTTAGCAAATTTAGTTTTACCTTCTTTGGTAAATGTGATGTAAACACCATGAGTTGTGCCATTCATGCGATATTCGACCTTCTTGATATCGCCACCAGTGACATAAGTCTCGGCTTCTTCACCAGATGCTGCCTTCATTTCTAGGGATGTAAGTAATACAGAATTAGAAATTGAATTGTCTGGAAGTGTAATTTTTACTTTGTTGTCTTCTAATACTTCTGCCTTGCCGTCGCCATACATATCATCAATTATTCCTTGAATAATTGAAACTGCATCTGTAGCCATAGCATCAGTAGACTTTGAATAGAAATCATCATTTGCTACAGAGTAAATTGCGCTAACACCATCGCCAAAATCTAAGCCCAAATTCATTGATTTTGCAAAACCATTAAATGTGCTAGTTGTCCATGGAATATCGAAACTTACTACGCAAAGTACTAATGCTAACAATGCTAGAATTGTAAGAAGTATAAAATTAGTTTTTGCTACTTTAGTTTTCATTGTAACTCCTTTTTTGCTTTTCATGTCGATTATATAATATTTAAAAACATTAGTCAATTTATATATAATATAAAATTAGTAAAATAAATAAAAAACAAGGACAATAAATAATTGCCCTTGAAAAGTATTTGTATACCACACTATTTTTTTAGTATATTTACACTAATTATTCCACTAATTGCACCTATGATGCCACCAAATATAATGTCATATAACAAAGATATCGACAACTTAAATGAGCCAGACAAAAGCGAAAAAGTGATGTATGCAATTATTGTGTAAATAATGCCTATTACAAATCCCTTTACTAACCCACTTTGCGCGTTACCCTTTAAAGCCAAAAACACACCAAAAAATATTGAAAATATTTTTATAACTTGATTTATTGGCATAATCAAATTGTCGTTTATTCCCAAAAATCTAATTAGCAAAGCAAATAATAATATTAAAACTAAGCTAACAGAAATTGCAACAATTGCACCCCTTAAATATGTAATAGTGTTGTTTTTTAACAATTTTGAATTCATAATTATTTCTCCATACAATTATATGTATGAATGGAAGTTTTATTGTATTACAAAATATTTAAATATGGTATTATGCAAATAAATAAAATTTGTCCAAATAAAGCCATAATAAAAAGCGATATGAAATCGCTTTTTATTATTTGTCACGTTTGTTTACAACGTCATTAATTTGTTGCAACAATGATGAAATACGCTTTTCATCAAGTGCTTTGCGCTTGTTGCCATTCAACACAATAACTACAATTATTGAAGTAAAGAATATGCCAATTCCACCAATTGCAATTAAGATATAATACAATTTATTTGTATTAACTTGCACTGGTTGTTCCTCTTTTTCAAATTTACCAGTGATATCTAAATCGCTCGACATATTTGTTGAAATCTCTGTAACTTCTCTATCATATGCATCAAACCAACCTAGGAATTTGTATCCTTCTGGTGCAATTGCATTGTAAAGTTTCATTCCATTATCAAGCACAGTAAATGATGTTGGATTTGAAGGGTTGTTTTCAGCACCTTCTATATCTAGATAGTAATTTATTCTATATGTTACAACATCATATTTTGCAACAATTTCTACATCCCCAGGAGTATCTCCAATGCTTGTTACTCTTGTTGCATTTGCAAAGTTGTATCCAGTTTCTGTAATCTCTACTCCTGTATACCAAGCATCAAATTTGTAACCTGCTAATACTGAAGGATCCTTTAGAACAAATGGATAACCATTATATGCAAAACTTGTTGGATTTGTAGGAGTTTGTGTGTCACCTACATTGTACAAGTATGTAATAGCATATTGCACAGGCATAAATCTACCATACATAATTACATCATCTGAATATTGAGTGTTCAAATTAAAGTAACTTGTGCAATCTTTATCAGAATACCATGTATCAAATATATAACCTTGTTCTGTTGGAATCACGTTGTTTATAAATGCTTTTCCTGAAGAATTTAGTTGTATTGTTTGTTCTGGTAATGAATACAACATTCCGCCACGCCATACTCTGCGCTGAACAACTATACTTTCCTTCTTCTTTGTAAAGTTTGCTTTTATAATATAGTTTTCTGTTGATAATGATGGAATCATTGTAATTGGTTCATCACCATCAGCTGTTTCTCTAGTCCAGCCAACAAATGTATACCCTGCTTTTTCTGGGTTTCTAAGAACAATAATTGGTGAATTATATGTAATTGTAGTTGGGTTATGTTCATTATTAGTACCACCATCTAGTTTGTAGATAATATCATAAATATTTTCTCTAAATCTTGCTACTAAATCAATGTCGCCCGTTCTATTTACAATAACACCATTAAATGCAACAGCATTATCAAAGTTATATTCGCCATCAATAAACTCTGCACCTGTGTACCAGCCAACAAATGTGTAACCGGTTTCGTTTTGCATTCCTGGAATTTGAATAGAATCAGTTATAAAGTAACTAGAATATTCTGGGAATGTGTTTGACGAAGATAATACAATATTTGCTGCATAAGTAATGTAATATTCCTCAGCTACAAATCTTGAATACAACTTACCATTTTCTGTGGTTGGCGTGCTAAAGTCATACTTTGTCGTATACTCTGCATCAATATACCAGCCATCAAGCAAATATCCTTCACGCGTGCGTGTAGGTGATGTTAAAAGTGTATTCTCTTCATTTTGAATTTCTGAAAATTTCACACCATCTGTATATAATTCGATATATACATATTTTTTGTCTTGTTCAAATACTGCAGTAATGTAGTAATTTTGCATGGTTCTAGGTTCAATTTGAGTGATTTGAGTATTTACATCAGTTGTAAGTACCCATTTTACAAAGTGATAGCCTGCCACTGCTACTGCATCTTGCAACACGATTATATCATCATCAATTTTATAACCAGTTGGGTTTGCAGAATTGTTTTTGTAACCAGGTTCTATTGAATATAAGATATTGTATGTTATGTATTCAAATTTACCTACGATTTGAATATTACCCATATGACCATCAGATTGATAGCTAATTCTTTCAATAGGTTCATTATCATGGAACCAGCCAATAAATCTATATCCTGCCAATGAAACACTATCTAACAATATATCGTTTTCTACATTATATTGTACAGGATTAAAGTTTACAACACCTGATGCACTAATATTACTATATACACCATAATTACCATCTTCAACTTTGTAGCTATAAGTTATCCAATAATTGATTAAGTTGTATTTTAGATATAATATCGTGTCGAGATTTATAGGTGTATCAAAACTAAATTCATTGCGGAAATATATATCTGTATACCATTTGCCCGTGTTTACATATCCGGTTTTTTCTAGTCTGGACATTTCACTAATTTTATTTTGAATGTCTGCAGGTTCATTAGAAATTCTATTGCCTGCATAAATTGATAGTGAATATAATAATCTCTCACCATCATAGAAGGTAACTTCTCTATATGAATCACTTGTACGCACAAACTGTGCTACTAGTGTTAAGTTTTCATATACAATTGAACCTTGATAACTAAATGGAATTTCGGTTACTTGTATTCTGCTACTTACAGGGCCATAGAACCAACCCATAAATGTGTAATTTGTTTTACTTGCAGCGTGAAGTGTGAATGATTCTGCATGTTTTACTTCATCATTTT
>JAFZND010000078.1 GCA_017553065.1 Clostridia bacterium | reverse complement strand
TAAGGTTGCCAAAGAATATGGATATAATTTAATTAGTATGCCATATACAATTGACCAAAAAGAGGTTTATCCTTACCAAGATTTTGAAACATTTGATGCACATTCATTTTATGATGCATTAAGAAAGGGTACTATGCCAAAAACTAGTGGCTTGAGTCCAGTTAAATACGAGGAGTATTTTGAGCCATTTTTCAAAAAAGGCCAAGATATTTTATATGTGCATTTTAGTGCAGCTATGAGTGGCACATTTAGTGCAATGAATTTGGCATTAGAAAATTTGAAATCAAAATACCCCGAAAGAAAATTATACACAATAGATACCAAAGGTATCACAATTTGTTCTTATGCAATCGTGCGTGAAGTAGGTGATATGTATAAGGCGGGCAAAAGCGTTGAAGAAATATTGAAATGGGCACAAACGGAAGTGGATAAATTTGCAGTGTATTTCTTCGCAGAAGATTTGAAATTCTTTGCTCGTTCTGGCAGGGTGAAATCGTTTACAGCATTTATGGGCAATATGCTTGGAATTCATCCAATTATCACTATGGGTAGTGATGGAATGATGAGCAGTGTAGATAAAGCTCGTGGAACAAAAGCAACATTAATTAAAATAATGGATTATGTAAAATCATTGCAACATGATATAAATAAGCACAGAGTGATTGTTGGCCATGCAGATTGCCTGGATACAGCAAATCAATTAGTAGAAAGATTAAAAGCAGAGTTTGGTGATAATTTAAATGTGGAAATTGTAAATGTAAATCCAACTGCGGGTAGTCATTGTGGACCAGATACAGTTGGTGTTTGTTTCCACGCAATTCATAGATAGAGGTATAATCATTTGATACAAGTAAAAGAAGTTAAAACAAAAAAACAAATTAAAGAATTTATAGAATTCCCTTTGCAGTTGTACAAAGGCAATCCTTGTTTTGTTCCACCACTATATGGTGATGAAAAGAAAATGTTTAAGTCAAATTATGTGTATTACGACCAGGCAGAAGCAGTGTGCTACAATGCATATATGGATGGAAAGATAGTTGGCAGAATACAAGCCATTTTACAAAAGGTTGCTAATGAAAAATGGGGTCAAAAACGCGTGAGATTTACACGCTTTGATAGCATTAATGACCAAAGAGTTGCAAATATGCTATTTGATGCTGCAAGTAATTGGGCAAAATCTAAAGGCATGGAAGAAATTGTTGGTCCACTTGGGTTTAGTGATTTAGAGCGCGAAGGAATGCTAATTGATGGATTTGAAGAACTTTCTACATTTGAGGAACAATATAACTATTCATATTATCCAACTCTAGTTGAAAATTATGGATTTTCAAAAGATGTAGATTGGGTAGAACGCAAGATTTATGCACCAAAAGAACAAAATGATAGATTAAAAAGATTATCAGAAATGGTGCTTAAGAGATACAATCTACATTTCGGTGAAGCAAAAAACACTAATGATTTTTTGCGTAAATATGCCGATGCATTCTTTGAAATATTAGATAAAACATACGAAAATATTTATGGCACAGTGCCATTTACTGATGGTATGAAGAAAATGATGATTAGTAATTTTAAACTAATCATAGACATTAAATATGTTGCTGTTATCTTGGATGAAAACGAAAAGGTAGTGTGCTTTGGTTTGTGTTTCCCATCAATTGCCAAGGCAGTGCAAAAATCTGGCGGAAGATTAACTCCCGGAGCAATAATTAGACTATTAAAAGCAATCAAAAAACCAGAAATAATTGATTTGGGTCTTGTTGGTGTACTTCCTGAGTATGCTATGAAAGGTGTAAGTGCAGCAGTATTTGCAGGATTAATGGATATGCTTAACAACAACAAGAATATTAAATATGCAGAAACTAATTTGAACCTGGAAGACAATGCAAATATTATTAATCAATGGAAAAATTTTGATGCCGTATTACACAAACGTCGTCGCTCCTACATCAAAAAATTTTAAATTAAGGCGTATCTTTACGCCTTTTTTGTAAGCAATTATTTTTTCTAAAAAATTTTTTTAAAAAATGTAAATAAAACTTGACATGTGCCATATAGTATAATATAATGTAAATGTAAATAAAACTTTACATTATGATTAGGAGGTAAAAAATAATGGAAAAGAAAGAAGTGTTAGAAAAAGTAGGTAGCAAAAAAGCATTGGTGGGTGAAATGGAAAAAGCTAAATATGGTAGTGGCAATTTTATAGCACTAATAATTGCAGGGGCATTTGCAGTTGCATTTATTATTGTGGAATGCGCATTAGGTCACTTTGCAGGTGCTATGGCAGTGGCAACAGTTTGCTACACTTGGGCAAGCATTCAATACCTTTGCCAATATGTAATTGCTCATCGTCCATGGCAAGTGTTAATTGGTGCAGTGCTTGATGGATTGGCAGCTATTGCAACGCTTGTGTTTTATATTCTATTTTGTGTGGGAGTACTATAATGAATGATTTGGTATTACACAACAAAGTAAAAGAGTATCGCACAAAAGCAAAACTTTCTCAACAAGAGTTGGCAGATAAGGTGGGAACTACTAGACAAACAATTATTGCAATAGAGAAGGGTACATTTAGCCCTACTGCAAAACTTGCAATGATACTTACTTATGCATTAGATTGTACATTTGAAGAATTATTTTACTTCTAACAAAAAAATAGAGCAAAATCATTGCTCTATTTTTTATATTCTAAGACCCTTTGGATAATGATTTTTTAGTGTGCCATTTGTTACTTTGCCAAATCCTAGCACAAATCCATCTAGTGCTACCACACACCAACCATTTGGTAAATCAGTTTGAAGTGTATTGCCTTTTAAATAAGATATTGCTTCACTTAAATCTACATTATGAACATTTTTAAAATTACTTGTTTTTAGTGCCAGTGCTAAAGAATGACTAGGTGTAAAAATACCTTTCACAATATCGCCCAAGTGCAATCCATATCGCAATACTTTAATCGTTGTTATATCTAAAGATATATTTGGTGCTATATACAAATTGTCACCAAATTGGACGAATTTGCCACAAAATTGGGTATTTAGATAGTCTTTTTGCCATTTTTCAAATATTTGCACCATCTTATTATTAGCTTTGTAGTAAGTAAATTTTGGTTCAATTTTGTTGCCCTTGTCTTTTTTGAGTACGGCAATAAAATGTCCTTCGCCTGCCACATGATGTGGAAATATTCTTATAGTGTTATTTAGTTCATCATTTGAGCTATCAATGTAATTTTTATTACCACTGTCAAAATTATGATTTATTTTTTCCACATGATAGTTGTGGTGATTTTTTAAAAATTCATCTATAGTTTTTTCATTTTCAAATGGACTAAATGTGCAAGTGGAATATATTAGTGTGCCACCTGATGATACAAGTTTATCTGCACTCTCTAGTATTTCCATCTGGCGTAAATGACACATTTGATTTGTGCCATCGTTCCATTCTGTAATTGCACCAATATCTTTTCTAAACATACCTTCGCCAGAGCATGGTGCATCTACAAACACTTTGTCAAAAATTTCACCCCAGACAGATGCTAACTTTTGAGGTGTCTCGTTAGTTACTATTGATTGGCTTATTCCCATGCGTTCGATATTTTCACTAAGTACTTTTGCGCGGTTTGGTATTATTTCATTTGATACAAGTAGGCCAGTGCCATTTAATTTGCAAGCAATTTGTGTGCTTTTACCTCCAGGTGAAGCGCAAAGGTCTAGCACCAATTCATTTTGTTTTACATCTGCCAACTCTACAACGCTCATTGCACTTGGCTCTTGAATGTAATAAAGACCCGCATTATGATATGGATGTTTGCCTGGTGTGCTATCTTTGTAATAAAAACCTGTTTTGCACCAAAAAATAGGTGATAAATTAAATTCCTTTAATCTATCGACACTATTTAATTTCAATGTATTAAGTCTTAGCCCTGTAAAATTTTCATCTTGAAATGAATTTAGGTAAGCATCAAATTCTTTCCCAAGTAAATTTTTCATATTGGCTATAAAATTTTCTGGTAATTTCATATTTATATTTTAATATAAAAGGTGCAATTTAACAAATAAAATATTTACAAATTTATTACTAAATAATACAAAATGCACCCTTAATCGTTATACTAAATTTTTAATTGTTGCTATAATATATCGTATGG
>JAFZND010000077.1 GCA_017553065.1 Clostridia bacterium | reverse complement strand
TTTATTGTGCGTGCAGCAAAAATGGTGAGTACACTAAGCATTAGCGTGTAACCAGAATAAAATATGATTTGTCCGGCAAGTGCACCCTTGTGAGGATTACATAGTTTCCACCAGCGAACTAAAATATTATCTTTTTGTTTGTATTCGTTTCTCATAACAATTATATTATATGATAAGTTTTTGCTTTTACCAAATGATTTAAAATGTTGTGAACACAAAACAAAAAACAAGGCAATAATATACTTGCCTTGTGATTTTAGTTTACAATGTCAATAAGTGCATAATAATTACAAAAAGTATTACTTTTTTGACAATAAGTCGTTTATTTGACTAAGTAGGTCTTGCATGGTGTGCCATGGCATAGTCGCACACTTTACTCGTGCAGGCATATTTGAAATATTTTCAAATGCAACTGCATCATGTAAAACTGCCTTTTGCTTTGCTGTTAATTTTTCGCGTTTTATCATTTTGAGATAAGTTTCAATTATATTTTTTGCTTCAATCAAAGTTTTGCCAATAAGCGTTTGAATCATAATAGATGTGGAACTTTGAGAAATGGCGCAGCCATGCCCTGTGAATGCTAAATCTGTAATAACTTTGCCGTCAGTAATAATTTGAAGAGTAATATCATCACCACAATTAGGATTGTGTCCATGCATGCATGCAGTTGGGGAATGTAATTCTTTTTTGTATGGACTATTAGCAGAGTGTTCCATAACAAGTTCGGTATAAATATTATCTAATTCCATGCCATTACTCCTTAATGTATTTTTTGAATTTGTTGTATGTTTCAGTTAGGGCAGATATAAGTTTATCTACATCTTGTGAATTATTGTAAATTGCAATACTTGCCCTAAGGGTGCTATCTAGTTTTAGGTAACTTACTAGTGGTTGTGCACAATGATTGCCAGAGCGCACACACACGCCTTTGCTATTTAGTATGCTTGCCACATCATGGGCATGTATTCCACGAATATTAAAGGAAATAACGCCAGACCTGTTACATTTATTTGAAGGGGCATACACATCTACAAATGGTAATGCTTTTAATTGGTTATATAAGTACTCACCCAAATTGTTTTCGTATTCGCTAATATATTTGTAGCCAACATTTTGAATAAATTCAATTGCTGATTTTAAGCCATATGCACCTGCCACATTTTGTGTGCCCGCCTCAAACTTATTTGGAAGTGGTGCAAATGTGGTTGTTTGCTCTGTTACATACTCAATCATATCGCCACCCATTAAGAATGGGGACATTTTTTCTAATAAATGCTGTTTGCCATAAAGTACGCCAATGCCTTGTGGGCCATACATTTTATGGGCAGAGAATAGTGCAAAATCCACATCTAATTTGGTTACATCAAATGGCGAATGTGCAATGCTTTGTGAAATATCTGCAATTACAACTGCGCCCACCTTGTGTGCAACTTTTGTAATGTAATCCACATTGTTTATTGCCCCAAGCACATTGGAGATACTACTAATTACAACAATTTTTGTGTTTTTTGTGATTTTTGAATCAATTTCGTGTTTTTCTAATTCGTAATTACTGTTTGTATACATATACTTCAAAGTTGCACCAGTAACCTTGCAAATTTTTTGCCATGGCACAATACTACTATGGTGTTCCATGATAGATAATACAACTTCGTCGCCAGCGTGCAAATTGTCTAATCCATAACTATATGCCACTAAGTTTGATGCTTCGGTTGCATTTTTTGTAAATATTATTTGAGTTGCATTTTTTGCATTTAAAAATTTTGCAACTGCGCGTCTACAATCTTCATATACCTTGGTGGCGTTCACTGCCAAATCGTATGCACCACGATTTGTGTTTGCATTGTATTTGGTATAAAAAACTCTAGAGCTTGCAATCACATTTTTTGGTTTTTGTGATGTAGCAGCACTATCTAGGTATGCGCTATTAGATTTTGCGATTAGTGGAAAGTATTCTCTCCATTTACTATCAATTTTCATAATTTAATTCCTTAGTAATTTGTTTTAAAATATTTATAGTAGGGAATACACTTGGAATAAGAGAAACAATATTTTGGAATCCTGCATTTACCACTAGCATTATTGATTCTTTATAAGTTAGACCCCTTGACATTAAATAAAATAAAATTTTGTCATCTACTTTACCCACGCTTGTGGCATGTTTGCCATCCACATCTTCTTCATCGCAAAGTATGTTTGGCATTGCAATAGAGTGAGCAGTGTTACTTAGCATCAAACACTCTTCTATTTCGTCGCCAACAGATTTTGTGCAACCTTTATGCAAGTTTATGGTGCCCTTGAAGTGCTTGTCTGCATTGTCTTGTAATGCACCAATAACTTTAATTATGGCGCGTGAATTTTTGCCATACACATCCATGTGATAATTTAGGTCAAGCTTATTACTATTTTTGCCAAGATAAATGGAATACAAATTGTTTGTGCTATTTTCACCATTCAAATTTGCATGATAATTTGCAACTGATATTTCACTTCCAAAATTTATAAAGTAAGTGTTTACTTGTGCAAAATCATTTAAATTTACATCAAATTGCATAAAATTTGTGCTATTTTTATCAAAATTACATAAAAACATTAAATTTACATGAGCATTTTTAAGTACATCCACACGGCACGCACTAAAACTAAAGTTTCCACTTTTTAGATTGATTAAAATATTTGTGTTTACATTTTCACCCACTGTGATACAAGTGTTGTATGACGCATTTGGTTTATCAAAATCAA
>JAFZND010000076.1 GCA_017553065.1 Clostridia bacterium | reverse complement strand
TCCATGATTATCACCACCAACATTATGTGGTGTGTATCCATCAATATTAATACTTTCATCTAGTAGTTGTGTCATGGGTGATATTGTTCCATTGTCTAGTGCAGGTGCATACACAAGGATTGGTTTTATTGCACTGCCTGGCTGTCTTTTTACATTTGATAAATTATAATTGCTTTTGCCAGCAAATGCCTCAATTCCGCCCGTATTGTTATTTATAACAATACCCAAGCCATCTGCGATGTTGCCATGCTCATTTTTTTCATAGTAATCATTATTATTGATTGTTTCAACTAGGGTAGATTGTACATCATCATCGTAATATGTGAATATCTTGTAATTATTAAAAGCAATATTTTGTTCTGTTGTATTTAGTATTTTGCATGCTTCACTTATACTTGCTTTTACATATTGTGAATTGTTATCAATGCTATCTTTATTATCTACAACTTTTATTTCCTTATTTATACTTTCTTGATATATATCATTGGTGATTTTACCATCTTTAAGCATTTCTTTTAACACCAAATTGCGCCTTTTTTTGCAATTTTCACAATTGTTTAGTGGATCATAATTTTTAGGTGACTTTATCATACCAGCAAGCACTGCAGCTTGATTGATTGTAAGTTCACTTGCTGATACACCAAAATAGTAGTTACTTGCATTTTCTATTCCATAGTTTCCATTACCAAAGTATATAACATTTAGGTATAACTCTAATATTTCATCTTTTGAATATGCATCTTCAATCTTTTTTGCTAAGTATATTTCTTTAATTTTTCTTTTGAAAGTTTTTTCGGTAGTTAGGTGAGTATTCTTAACTAATTGTTGTGTAATGGTACTTGCACCTTCTACAATCTTATGAGATTTTATATTGTTGTATAATGCCTTTAATATTCGTTTGTAATTTACACCATTATGATTGTAAAAGTTTTTGTCTTCAATACTAATAAATGCCTGCTTTACATATTCTGGGATTTCGCCTATATTTACTAATTTTTTACCCTCATAATTACTATTTGAAATAATATTGTTTTCATTGTCATACACCATAATTTGAGTTGTTTGATTTAGTAGCAGTTCTTTATCAATAGAAATTTGCGAAATTTCCTTTTTTACAATTGTTATAAACGTAATACTAATGGCAAGTGAAATAACAAATAGGGTAAGTAAAATAATTAAACTAATTTTTAAAACTTTTTTCATACCATTATTATTAATATTTTTAAGCATTTTATTTATTATTAAATAAATTCTTGTGAAAGTACTAAAAAAATAGTATAATTTAAACTGAGGAAAGTTATGACAAAATATTACTTCATAAAAACTTATGGCTGCCAAATGAACGTACATGAAAGTGAAAAATTAGCTGGCATGCTAGAAAGTTTGGGATATGCCGAAGCTAATGAAATGGAAAAAGCAGATGTTATTGTATTTAACACCTGTTCTATTCGTGATGGTTGTGAGCAAAAAGTGTTTGGAAATGTTGGCTCATTAAAACACTTAAAAAAGTCAAAACCAAATTTAGTTATTGCAATGTGTGGATGTCTTACACAAATTAAGGGCAGACCAGAAATGATTACAAAAAAATTCCCTTATGTAAATATTATTTTTGGTACACACAACTTGCATGAATTTAAACATTATCTTGAAACTTTTGAACGCACACATAAAAATATTGTAGATGTTTGGGATAAAGAAGGCGAGATATGTGAAGATACAGAGATTACTCGCACAAGTGGATATAATGCATGGGTAAATATAAATTTTGGTTGTAACAATTTTTGTACTTACTGCATTGTTCCATATGTTCGTGGCAGAGAAAGATCTAGGGAAATGAAAGACATAGTAAAGGAAGTTGAATGTCTAGTAAAACAAGGATACAAAACAATTACTTTACTTGGCCAAAATGTAAATAGTTATGGTAATGATGTGGATAATCCAAATGTGACATTTGCAAATTTGTTAAAAGAAATTTGTAAGTTAGATGGCGATTTTAAAATCAAATTTATGACATCGCATCCTAAAGATTTGAGTAGTGAAGTAATTGATACAATTGCAAATGAACCAAAACTAGCAAAAGTTATTCACTTACCTGTACAATCAGGAAACAATAAAATATTAAAAAAAATGAACAGAAATTACACAAGAGAACATTATCTTGATCTTATTCATGAAATAAGAAGCAAAATCCCTAATGCTATTTTGTCTACAGACATAATTGTAGGATTTCCAAGTGAAACAGAAGAAGAATTTATGGATACATACACACTTATGCAAGAAGTAAGATATGATGGTGTGTTTGCATTTATGTTTTCGCCTCGCACAGGTACACCTGCAGAACGCATGGAAAACCAAATTGATAGCAAAGTCAAAAACGAAAGAGTAAATAGATTACTAAAACTCACAAAACAGATTACAAAAGAGAAAACAAAAGAAATGTTAAATAATGTGTATGAAATTATACTCACTGCCAAATGTGATGGCGGCTACACAGCAGAAACTCTTAGTGGTAAAAATGTTGTTATACACACAGACAAAGAATATCCATTACTTAGTTTCCATAATGCAAAAATAATCAATGTAAACACAAAAGTACTTGAAGCACAAATTATTTGATATAAATAGAGGTTTGGTATGGCAAAAGGTTTATCACCAATGATGAAACATTATTTAGAAACAAAAGAAAAATATAAAGACGCTATTTTAATGTATCGCCTTGGTGATTTTTATGAACTATTTTTTGAAGACGCTGAGATTTGTAGCAGAGTGTTGGAATTAACACTCACCGGCAAAGATTGTGGATTAGAAGAGCGTGCACCAATGTGTGGCGTGCCATATCATGCTGTAGAGCCATATGTTGCGAAACTTATTGCCAATGGATACAAAGTGGCAATTTGTGAACAACTTAGTGAACCAACCAAAGGCAAAGCAATAGTAGAAAGAGATGTAGTGAGAATTATCACACCAGGAACAGTGATAGATAGTTCAATGGTGGAGGATAAAAGCAACTACTTAATGTCAATATACAAAGAAAATGAAAATATTGGCATTAGTTATCTTGATATTTCCACAGGCGAATTTTATGCTACAGAAGTAACTGCAACTGATAAAATTTCGGGAACAAACGACATTCTTACTCGTGTGCGCCCAAGTGAAATT
>JAFZND010000075.1 GCA_017553065.1 Clostridia bacterium | reverse complement strand
TTTTTCAATGTTTTTATCTTTCCGTTTTTTAAAATTTTGATGCTCACTAAATTATCAAAAATATTTGCGCCAAAGCAACCGGCGTTAGAGATTATTGCTCCGCCTATTGTTCCGGGAATTGTGGAAAGTTTTTCAAAGCAAGAGAGGTTGTTTTTATAGCAATACTGAAAATATATCTAGAATTACATTTAAATCTTTATCATCTTTATCAAGCTCAGGATTGTATTCCACACAATCAAATGATGCAAGTTCAAAATTATCAAGCAATGTTTTGATGATTAACTTTACTTCATCACGCGTCAATCCATTTGGAATATTGTAACCAGTGGCAGTAAGTTCTGATGGGTCCAAACCATCCACATCAAATGATATTTGAACATATTTACAATGAGTTTTTTCTTTCAATTCTTGTATGTACTTCTCTATACCATTTTTGCGAACATCTAATGCCGAAATACAATTAACAGAATGGTTCTTAATTATAATTTTTTCACCTTCATCAATGCTTCGAGCACCAATAATTGCTAAGTGATTGCCTGGCAACACCTCTTCATTTTGAATTGGTGACAAAGATTTATCGCATAGTCCCATACTAATTGCATTTGGCATACCATGATAATAATGGGACAAAGACGACTCTGGTGTGTTGATATCTGTATGGGCATCAATCCATACAACTAGAAGGTCTTCCCTCCTGTACTTTTTTAAGTTATACGCTGTAACACCAACACCAATACTATGGTCACCACCAACAATAAATGGTGTTACACCATCTTTTATGCATTTAGATAGATATAGACAAAGTTGTTTATTTGCCTTATCTACACTAGAAAAATTAAGAATCTTATGTTCTTGTGGAGATTCAGAATTTACAAAATCTAAACGAGTGTAAACTTTAACTTCATTATTAAATTTTGAAGACATTTTGTCTATTATTACATCACCTGCTTTGTCTGTACCCCTAGTAGGACTACCAACAGATATAGGTGCCGCAATAAACTTAAAATTATATTTTTTCATACTTAAAAACAAAACAAAAAGCCCTAAGTTTAGGGCTCTTTATTATTCCATACTAATTATGTAATAGTATACTGGTTGTCCACCATAAATAAGAGATACATCACAATCTGGATATTTTACTTGAAGTTCTTCTACAAGTACATTTGCTTCATCCTCAGGGATTTCTTTACCATAGAATAATGTGATGTTGCACACATCAGGATTGATAAGCTTATCCACAAGTTGAATTGTAGTTTCTTTTACCAATGTGCCCTTAGCAATGATAGATTTTTCATTCATACCCATAATATCGCCCTTTTGAAGGTCAAAACCATCAATATTTGTGGTACGAACTGCATATGTAACAGAAGCTGAAATAACGCTATCTTTAGCCTTATTCATAGATTCAATATTTTCTTCTAATGTTCCGTCTGGGTTAAATGCAAGCACTGCAGATACACCCTCTGGAATAGATTTGGTTGGAATTACATGAAGTGTGCGTTTTGTAAGTCCTTTTGCTTGTTCTGCTGCAAGAATAATATTTTTGTTATTTGGGAACACAAATACATTTTTTGCAGGAACTTTGTCCACTGCTTTTGCAATGTCATCTGCTGATGGGTTCATTGTTTGACCACCCTCGATGCAATTATCTACTAAAATGTCGCCAAATACGCTAGCAATACCATCGCCAGGAGCAACAGCAACCATACCAAACTCTTTTAGATTTTCATCGCGGGAGTTTTGTTTGCGTTTTAACTCACGATTTTGCTCAACCATGTTTTCAATTTTTAGGTTAATAAGTTCGCCAAGTTCGAGACCTGCACCAAGTGCAAGATTTGGCTCATTGGTGTGAACATGCACTTTTACAAGTTCCAAGTCACCTACGCAAACCACGCAGTCACCAATAGTCATCAAAAATTCTCTAAGCTTGTCAATATCGCTATTTGTAGTCTTTTTCTTCATATGAGCTACCATGAATTCTGTGCAATATGCAAACTCAATATCTGCCAAATTGTCAAGATTTACATAGTAATCATTGTTAGACACATCAGCTGCTGCAGAGCTAACCATTTCGTCTACATTTATTGTTAAATCTTCATCACCAAGAAGTACGCGTTGCATACCTGTGAAAATAATGATAAGACCACGACCACCAGCATCAACAACACCAGCTTTCTTTAAAACTGGCAACATTTCTGGTGTTTGTTGCAATATCATTTCGCCATCTTGAAGAATTGCCTCAAAGAACTTTTCAAAATCGCTAATTTTCTTTGCATTGCGAACTGCTGATTCTGCCATTATACGAATAACGGTAAGAATAGTACCTTCTTTTGGTTGGGTAACGGCTTTGTATGCAACTTGTGCACCACTCTCCATTGCCTTTGCAAATGTTTTGGTATTTATATCCTTATCGCATGCAGCAATGACAGTGCTCATGCCTTTTAGAATTTGTGACAAAATAACGCCAGAGTTACCACGAGCACCACGAAGTGCACCCTTGGCAATACTATCTGCCACAGGGGCAAATGATGTCTCCAAGCAATTATTTAATTCCTTAACCGCATTATTGATGGTTAAGCTCATATTTGTACCTGTGTCACCATCTGGTACAGGGAA
>JAFZND010000074.1 GCA_017553065.1 Clostridia bacterium | reverse complement strand
TATGTGCCATAAGGGACGAATTATCGTGGTACCACCCTAGTTACTTCTCAATTAAATTGCTATACGCCAATTACTCGCCTATACTTTTCATATAAGTGCTCCTGTGTCGAAATTCGACTGCTACCTAAACTTTAAGCTTGCTCTCAGCCCACGACAAACTCTCTCTTGTAAATTGTGTAGCGTCTACTAAAATCACAATCATCGCATCTAAAAACTATACAAAGTATAGCACGACCAAAATGCTTTAGTCAACAATAACACACAATAAAAGAGAAAGAGTCACCAAAAAGTATGTGGTGACTTTCCTTTCTCTAATCAAAATTATGTATCTAGCCATATTAGCAATAGACAATAATTTTTAGCGGTAAGTAAGATATCAAATAACACAATATCATCGTTACCAATACTAATTTGAGCAAATTTAAAAACATTATTCACAAAAATCAAAAATTTTTTAATATAATGAGTTGGGCAACTATTGCCTTGGAGGAAATTATGAATTTTGGTTTTATTTATTTTACACGCAGATGCCCACGCACACGCTGTTGTGGTGCATTTGATTGCCGCACAATTTGTTGTAGCCCTTTTAATAACAACTTTATATATTACACAACTTTCATGTGATAATTGGGGCGATTTTGCCCCAATATACATAAAAATCATATATAATATTTGCCAAAATACTATTGTTGTGCTAAAATTGTCGTAGACTAAAAAAATTGGAGATATAATAATGAATATTCAAGATGTTAAAATGAATTCAACAATTGAGTGGGATGGCAAACTATGGTTTGTAGTAGAATATCAAAAAGTTAGTCGTCCACGCCTTGCCGCATTGTTTAGAACAAAACTCAAAAACATTGAAACAGGCCAAGTGCTAGAAAAAAACTTCCTTCCAAGTGAAACAGTTGGCGAAGTATATATTGAGTCAAAAGAAATGCAATTTAGCTATGTAGATGGCGACCTTGTATATTTTATGGACACAGAAACATACGACCTTGTTCCATTTGACAAAAAGAATGTGGAAGACAAAATGAAATACATTAAGGACGACACAATTTGCACAATCAAATATGCAAATGGCAAGCTTATTAGCATTGACCCACCACTATTTGTAGAACAAGTACTTACAGAATGCGAGCCAGCAGTTGCAGGCGACACATCAAGAACTGCATACAAACCTGCAAAAACAGAAACAGGCCTTGTAGTTAAAGTTCCTTTGTTCGTAAACCAAGGTGAAAAAATTCGTATTGATACACGCACAGGCGAATACCTAGACCGCGTAAAATAATAATTTTTTAGACTACCGAAAGGTGGTCTTTTTTTACAATACATATTGAATATCATATTCTTATATGATATAATCATTGTATTAACGCTTAGGTTTATAACGATGGAAAACAAGGAAAAAAGTTATAAATTTGAATATATTTTGTGCGATGGTCCAAATCCAGAAGATTGGGCTGCTATTTCTTTAGAAGAATTACAAAAACTCAGCACAGATGGCAAGGCAATAGTAATCAATTTTGGTGGCAATGGCACAAAACAAAGAAGAACAGCAATTAGTTATGGCAAAACAATGCGCACGCTACTTGGTACAAATAGTTCATATTGCCATGTAATATCAGTAAATTACAACGAAAGCACTACCATGGGCAAAGGCATGTATCCAAACATTACACACTTTGTGCGCAATGTGATAAAACCAATGTTTTTTAATCCTTACGAGCAAATATCATATGCAGAAGCACGCAAACACTTAAGAGCTCTAACATTCTTTGGTCATTGCCACGGCGCATATGGCGTGCTAGAAAATATGGAATATGCATTGCAAAAGGAATTAAAAAAATTCACCACTTTCAATGCAAAAGAACGTGCCGAATTACTTAGCCAAATAGTATGCTTCACATATGGCTCAACCACAAACTTAAAATACCTAACCGAATTTAATTGTACATCATACAACGATAATGTAAAAAAATTTGAAGGCAATGCTGTGTGGGCAAAACTATTTGAAGAACATTTTGACGAAGTGGATATTCCTGCACACGAAAAAGCAAAACTATATGCCAGTTACAAAAAATTCAAAGCTAAAGACAAAGAAATGTTAAACTTTGTCAAAAAGTACTTAAACAAAAATGATAGAATTTATTCATACAAAGAAAATGCTCACAAAGTGGTATTTGCCACAGGTCACCTTACACACAAAATCGACAATGATCCAAACAACACCAATGGTGGCGACCATTTGAATATATACATGCGTTTCGCCGACAACTACTCACGCAATCGCACTGCAACCAAATCTGGCGAATATATGTCACGAATCACATCATGTGTATTGTGTTCATCTGCAGCCAATTCATATCGAAATTTGCATAGCCCAATATTTAAACCATTCGATGTAAATATAACATGCAATAATATATCACATTTTGTGTCTCCATTAAATTATGCAAAAGAACTAAAACTATCTGACAAAGATATGTTCAATTTACCTTCACGAGAGGAAGAAATGCCCGTTGAAGCAATAGCAAATCCAAAATATAAACAATTATTCGAATTGGAAAAATAATATGAGCGGAATATTAGATTATATACAAAATAAATATAGATCCAACCAAGGTGAAGATTTTATATATGGGTTGCGTGACAAACGCATGGAAAACCATTTCAGAGAAATTAGTATTTCTTCCTTTTCACCTGTAAAACCATTAGTGATAGTATTAGGTGGTGACGGCACAACAAACACCAGACGTGCCAACGGCAATGCCAAACATGTAGAAAATATGTTAGGTGTTTTATCATCGCGTTGCGATATATTGGCAGTCTCATATGAAAATGGCCTCACAAGCGCAAATATTGATAAAAATACCACTACTCTTGTAGATAACATATTCCTACCAATCATCGCCGACAACGACGAGCAAGATATTCCAAAACTAATGCGCAACATCACCATAGTAGCACACTGCGCAGGCGCAAGCACCACACTATCAAGAATAGAAAAGAAAATTGTTGGATATATGAAAAACTTAAATATGTCAGAGCAAGATATTTCTCTTTCTCTTAGCCAAGTTGTTTGCATCACTCACGCCACCATCTACCCACAAGATAGAGAATTAAATTATTTCACAGAATTTAATTGTGTTTCTAGCAACGATGAAGTATGGATAGAAGCCCAAGGCACTTGGATAGAGTTTGCAAAACATTTGCAAAAAGACAAATCCATCCAAATATCAGGGGAAGATAAACAAGCTTTGCTTGATTTATACAATAGCGATATCTCTCACTTCCCTAATGCATTTTTAAAGGACAAAAGCATTTGCTACTTGTATAAAGAAAACAACCACAAAACATGCTTCGTTACAAGCGCACTCACCACAGACGAAACAGACCACAGCATGCTATCACACAGAAATGAT
>JAFZND010000073.1 GCA_017553065.1 Clostridia bacterium | reverse complement strand
CAGTTCCAACGTCAGTCACTTCCATTGGATCAACTGCATTCTATGATTGTAGGAGCCTGGTTGCATTGAATGTAAAGATTAGTATCATAACTTCTTGGGACACTAGCAATGGTACTTTTTATAATTGTAGACTTACCAAAATACAGCGTAATTCAACAGCCCAAACAAGTGGAGGAGTGCTTAATTTTCTTGATTACAACGCAAACACCAGTTTAACAAGTTTTTATCTTCCATCTTCCATAACTTATATCGGTGGCGGTACATTTGCGGGCTGGACAAGTCTTCAAAATGTTTACAATGTTTCAAATGTGACAAAAGTTGGCAACGAAGCGTTTTATAATTGCACCTCACTTTATTCTTCTTGGATATCTAGTATGACCAGATTAACAGAGCTTGGCGATGATATGTATGGCTGCACATTTAAAAATTGCAGTAGTTCAAACTTTACAAGTGTGACATTTCCTTCTGGATTTTTAAATATGCATGATGGCTGTTTTTCTGGTTGCACAAATTTAACTTGCGTAAAAGTTCCTTCTTCAACCATAATGCTAGGGGATTGCTCTTATGTTGAAGACCCATTTAACGGAACTGGTATGGGTGAATATGATTTTTACAGGGGCACTGGTAATTCATCAGGTTTGGTATTTAATTTTGCAGATAGCACAGTTTCTGCAATGACTACGTTAAATCTTTCTCATTTCAGGGGTAATACATACGTGAGTATTGGCGTATTGGCTAATTTTAGAAACCTAAATACAATTAAATTAAAGTATTTAGACCAAGGATTTGCCAAAGGTTCATATTGCACTTTTGCATCATTGTTTGGTACCACTTATACAACGGGTATGACACAAGTTTATAATAATTACTATGCTCCAAATACTTTGCGAACTGTTGAAGCATTGAACGGTTCACCGGGAACTTTCTGTGGTGGTTTAAAGAATTGCTCTATGGTAACCAGTTTCAAAATTTATAATTATTGGACTTCAGGTATGTGTGATGGTTGCACAAATTTAGAATATATATATATTTATGCCAATAATACTTCGTTGAGTATATCATCTTCTGAGTTTAGTGGACACACAAAATTAAAACAGGTTTATTGTGATGCTAGTAGTGGTTATACTATAACTATTGGCAGCAGTGCATTTCAAAATTGCACAGCACTGCAAAGTGTATCTTTATATGGTTACACTCAGATTGAACCAAATGCATTTAGTGGATGTAGTAGTTTATCATCTGCATATATGGCTAGCACAACTTGGTATGTCAGGAGTGGTAGCTGGCCAACAACCAGTTATTATGGTTCAACAATTTCTTCAGGTACTGCTGCATCAACAAAAGCACTTTATTTAAGAAGCACTTATGCAAGTTATTACTGGAAGAGATTCTAACCTGTTAACAAAAAATGATAAAATATAAAAAGATTGGTCAAAGTTGCCAATCTTTTTTGTTTTATATAATTCTGCAAAACAAACAACTGAGAATTACGCTCAAAAAGGTGGCGAGCAGGGCAATGGGAATGGCTATGCCAAGCTTTTTG
>JAFZND010000072.1 GCA_017553065.1 Clostridia bacterium | reverse complement strand
TATTATCTGCAAATACAGGATTTACTGCTGTAGCAATATTTGCAGCTACAGGGCTAACAACCATAGATGTTAATAGTACAGGAAGAATAATTTTTTTGCCTTTCATAATTTTTTAAATACTCCTTGATAATAAAAAGTCTATCTGCTTTTAAGTTTACCCAAAGGCGCAATAAAAGTCAATTATTTTGCACACGATATACAAATATATTATGAATAATATATTGGTATATACTTAAAAAGCATTTTACCTTTGTGCCAATTGTAGTATTTTCCAAATTTTTCCAATTATTCAAAATAAATATAGTGCAACAAAAAAACACCCGTTTGGGTGTTTGTTATTATTTATTGCAGCCACAATTAATATTAATGCCAAAGCAATTTAATATCATTGTGAGTAAGATAATGTTCCAAATGCACTCGCAATTATCTCCTATAATGTCACCGCCTAGCAATAACAATAATAGTAAGCATGTGCAATCGTTACCTTTTTCTACTCTGCCTTCGCCACAGCCACCATGTGGGCCAAAGCCATTCATTCCAAAAAACATATGTATTTTCCTCCTAAATATATTGCAAAGCAAATATTTAAAATAGAGTTTATCATTAGCTGGTACCTAGTTCTAATGTATATCATGTGTGCAAAAAGTTGTCACACTTTCGTATCATTTGCTTTACACTTACATATTATGGCAAAACAAAAAAATGTGTGACAAATTCACACATCTTTTTAATTAAATAATTTATTTGTAATTAATTGTTTTAATTCATCCACACCAACACCTGTGTGTGCAGATATAAACATTGCTTTTGGATATTTTTTCTTTGCTTGTGCCACTTCATCTTTTGACAACTTGTCAATTTTATTATACACAGTAATAATTTCTTGCTTGCAATTGAGTTTTTGTAATGTATCCATTACAACTTTTTCTTGTTCTTCATGGTTTGGATTGCTAATATCTACCACATGCATAAGCAAAGTTGCATAAGTACTTTCTTCCAGGGTGCTACTAAATGCTTCAATAAATTCATGTGGTAAATTTTTAATAAATCCAACTGTATCAGTAAATACAACTTCTTTTTTGTCACCCAACCACACTGTACGTGTTGTGGTGTCAAGCGTTGCAAACAATTCGTCTTTTGCATAAATATCTGCTTTTGCAAGTAAATTTGTAAGCGTACTCTTGCCTGAGTTTGTGTAACCCACAATAGCAACACTAGGTTTATTGTTTTTAATTCTGTTATTTCTATTTAGTGCGCGTTTGCGTTTTAAGTCATCCAATTGGCGAGACAATTTTACAATATTATCTTCCACAATGCGTCTATTTAATTCTAGCTTAGTTTCACCAGGACCACGCATACCTACTCCGCCACCAAAACGATTGTCTTCAATGGCTAGCGAACTAAGTCGTGGCAAACTATATTTTAGTTGTGCAAGTTCTACTTGCAATTTACCTTCTGCAGTACGAGCGCGCCCAGCAAATATATCAAGAATAAGCATACTTCTATCAATAATTCTAACACCTAGTGCACTAGACAAATTTGCCACTTTTCCACCACTAAGTTCATTATCAAATATCACAACAGTTGCATCATTTAATTGCACACTATTTTTTAAAGCCTCTAATTTTCCTTCGCCAATATAATACTTACCATCTGGCTTAATGCGTTTTTGCCACAATTTGTCTACTACCTCTATGTGCGCAGTTTTTGCCAACGACTCCAATTCAAGCAAATCTTCTTCAATATTGCCGTTTTTTAATTCTACACGCACCAACACTGCTCGCTCTTGTTTGTTGGAGTTTTCATACATTTTATCCAAATTGTCTTTGTATAACTTATCATACTTATTTATGTTATCAATTACGCCATATTTATTGATATACAAGGCATTGGGGATATTGTCTAAATGCACTTTATCGCCATCAATATATCCAACTTGTGCACTTATTGCTCCCCTTTGATCTACTGCTACTGCAATTATGCAATCTAACTTTAAATTCTTTAATGCAAATTTATCTAAATCAGATAATGTAGCTAAAGCAAAAGGGTGAGTATGAATTACGCGAATTCCACAAAGTCCATTTGTTTTTTCAAT
>JAFZND010000071.1 GCA_017553065.1 Clostridia bacterium | reverse complement strand
TACAATCTTGGTGATGTGGGTAGATACAAGATTGATAAAAAACTTGGTCTTGCAAATCGTCTTGTGGGATTGACCGCAGCAGATGACATTGCCAACAAAAAAGATGTAATAGTAAAAGCAGGCGAAAAAATCACAAAAGAGCAAGCATACGCAATTCAACATTGTGGTATAAATGGTGTATGGGTAATTGATCGTGATGGCAAGCGCCACAAAATGTATGGTAATAATCGCGTAAAACTAAGCGAAATTATCAAATGTAACGAAAAAGAATTGGGTATTGAACACAATGTGTACTACCCAGTGCTTGCAGAAATACTAAAAGAATACAAAACCAAAGAAGAAAGGTTAGAGGCAATCAAGGCAAATGTAACAAACCTTGTTGGTACCACAGTAACACTTGACGATATCATGGCTACTGTGTCATATTTCCTTGACCTTAACTCTGGTATTGGTTATGTAGACAACATTGACCACCTTTGCAACCGCCGTATCAAAGGAGCAGGCGAATTGCTTCAGGATGCACTTCGCGGTGGTATGAATAAGTTATCAAATGCAGTGAAAGAAACACTTCAAAGCCATGATTTGACAGATATTACACCTGCACAAGTTGTAAATGCTCGTCCAATCAATCGTGCTTTCAAAGATTTCTTGGCATCTCACCAACTTAGCCAACTTATGGATGCAATGAACCCACTAAGTTCGCTTGCACAAAAACGCAGACTTTCTGCTGTTGGTCCTGGTGGTATTAAGCGTGACCGCGCAACAGACGAAGTGCGTGATATTCACCATAGTCACTATGGCCGTATTTGCGTAGTGGAAACACCAGAAGGTGGCAACATTGGTCTTATTAACTCACTTGCAGCATATGCAAGAGTAAACGATTATGGATTTATTGAAACACCATATCGCGTGGTAGACAAAGAAAAACATGTGGTTACAGACCAAATTGTGTACTTAATGGCAGACGAAGACGAAAACTGCTACATTGCACAAGCAATTGAACCACTAAACGAAGATGGAAGCTTTGTTAACGAGCGTGTACAATGCCGTTATTTTGACACTGTTACCGAAGTTCCAAGCAGTATGGTAGAATATGTAGATTTGGCACCAGGACAACTTATTAGTGTGCCTACATCCATTATTCCATTCCTAGAAAACGACGATACCCCTCGTGCATTGATGGGCTCTAACATGCAACGCCAAGCAGTTCCATTGATTACAACTGAGGCACCTATTGTGGCAACAGGCATGGAGCACAAAATTGCCCTAGATAACTGCGCAATTATTGTGTCTGAAAAGAGTGGCGTAGTAAAATACGCAGATGCAACCACAATTATTGTGAAAAATGATGATGGCACAGAGAGCACATACGAGCTTACTAAGTTTGTGAAAACAAACCAAGAAAGTTGCATAAATCAAAAAGTAATTGTGAAAAAGGGCCAAAAAGTAAAGAAAGGCGAAACACTTGCTGATGGATACAGTACATCTGGTGGTGAACTTTCTCTTGGTAAAAATATGCTTATTGCATTTA
>JAFZND010000070.1 GCA_017553065.1 Clostridia bacterium | reverse complement strand
GCTTGCCTATATGGAAAAGAAAAATATTCCAATGCCAAATGATGAGCGTGTAGATGTATACATTGCATCAAATACCACAAATGATAGCTACATTATGTATTTGGCACAAAAGTTGCGTAATATGGGCTACACAGTAGAATCAGACCTAATGTTGAGATCACTCAAAGCTCAATTCAAATATGCTGACAAATTAGATGTAAAGTATGTAATTATTGTTGGTGAAGATGAAATTTTCCACAATGAATTATCAATTAAGAATATGGAAACTGGCGAGCAATTAAAAGTGCCATACGACAAATTGGAGGAATTTTTCAGCAATGCAAAGTAGAACTAATTTATTAGTTGGTGAAAAAAACTTAAAAAAATTGCAAGAAGCAAAAGTAATTGTTTTTGGCGTAGGTGGAGTAGGTGGATATGTTACCGAATTACTTGCCAGAGCAGGTGTTGGAAACATAACAATTGTTGATTTTGATACAGTAGATGTGAGTAATATCAATAGACAGATAATAGCATTAAATTCTACCGTAGGTAAGCCAAAAACTGAAGTTATGCATAGTAGGTTAAAAGATATAAATCCAAATGGAAATTTTGTGACAATAAATAAAAAATATTGCAGTGAAACTTATGATGATTTTGACTTATCTAAATATGATTGGGTTGTGGATGCGATTGATATTGTTACAGATAAAATTCAATTAATTGTGCGTGCTCATGCCAGCAATGTAAATATCATTAGTGCCATGGGTGCAGGCAATAGATATGATGTTCCTTCGTTTAAGGTAAGTGATATTTACAAAACGTATAATGATGGCCTTGCAAAAGTGCTTAGAAAGAAATTGAAAGAATTTGGAATTGAAAAGCACATGGTTGTGTTTACAGATAGTTTGCAATCATATAAAGGCGACAAGGTGGGCTCTATTAGTTATTACCCAGCAATGTGTGGCGCCACAATGGCAGCATATGTTGTGAATAAGATTATTGAGGAGTAGAATATGCTTTTACAAGAATTAGAAGAAAAAGATTTTGAAGAATTAGTAATAAATAGTAAAGAACCAGTGTGCGTAAAGTTTTATGCCATATGGTGTGGTCCTTGCAGGATGCTTTCACAAGTCATGCAGGATATTACTGAAGAAAAATATAGCAATGTTAAGGTGTATGAAGTTGATGTAGATAATGCTCCAAAACTTGCACAAATGCATGGCGTTATGTCTATTCCTACAATGATTTTTTATGCTGATGGAAAGCCAGTTGAATCAGTAACTGGATTTAGGAATGAAACAGAATTAAAAGACATATTTGATAAATATATTAAATAACTATATATCTATTTTAGAGTTACTTTGTAACTCTAATTTTTTTATATACCTAACTTTTATGCTTTGTATAAGAGTGTAAATGTGCTAAAATATAATTAGGATTATGTACGACATAAATGATTTAAACCAAGTTCAAAAAGCAGTAACCTATGACACAGATGGTGCCATACTTGTTTCAGCTGGCGCAGGCAGTGGGAAAACTAGATTGCTCACACACAGAATTGCTTATCTTATTGATGAAAAAGGTGTAAATCCAGAAAACATTCTTGCCATAACGTTTACTAATAAAGCAACAAACGAAATGCGTGAAAGAATCACAAGCATGGTTGAATCTGCAAAATATGTATGGGTAAGTACATTTCACTCAATGTGTGCGCGTATTTTGCGTGAGAATATATCAAATTTGCCCGGCTACAATAGATTTTTTACAATTTATGACGAATCAGATACCAAAAAACTAATTAAAAAGGTAATCAAAGAATTAAACTTAGAAGACGAAAAATTGGATGATGTAGATTGCCATATTTCAAATGCAAAAAACATGGGATATGACCCACAAGAATATTCAAAGGAATTTGGATATTATGACAATATTGACACCATTACAAAAGTTTATACAGAATACGAAAAGCAATTACATGATAATAATGCCTTAGATTTTGATGATTTGCTTATAAAAACGCTATATTTACTAAATAATGTGCAAGGAGTTAGAGAGTACTATCAACAAAAATTTCACTATATTTTGGTTGATGAATTTCAAGATACAAATCTTGTTCAATACAAAATTGTGCGAATCCTAAGCGCAAAACATGGTAATATATTTGTTGTAGGAGATGAAGATCAATCGATATATGGCTGGCGTGGTGCAAATATTGGAAATATTCGTGATTTTATTTCTGATTTTCCAAATTGCAAAGTGTACAAATTAGAGCAAAATTATCGCAGTACCAAAAATATTTTATCTAGCGCAAATAAATTGATTGCAAATAATAATTCTCGTATAGAAAAAACTTTGTTTACCAATAATGAACTTGGTGATGATGTTGTGCTATATGGTGCTTATGATGAGTCAGATGAATGTGATTGGGTAGCACGACATATTCACGCACTAATTTCCAATGGTGTTAGTTGCAATGAAATTGGTGTTTTGATGCGTATTTCATCATTATCACGCATCATGGAAGAGAAGTTACTAAATTACAATATTCCATATAAAGTTAGTGGTATATTTAAGTTTTTTGAAAGAGCAGAAATTAAAAATATTATTGCTTACATGTCATGCGTAGTTAATGAACATGATAGCGTATCGCTTTCAAGGATAATAAACTTTCCTAAACGTGGCATTGGAGATAGTAGTATTGAAACGCTTGCCCAAACAGCTTATGATAATGGTGTATCTATGTTAAATGTAGTTTTAAATTGTGAAAAATACAATTTATCTACTGCATTATGCAATAAATTACAACCTTTCATTCATATCATGAATGAATTATTTGCAACTATTGACACAATGACCATAACGGATTGGGTAAAGAATTTGCTTAAAATTACAGGTATAAATGAGTTATATAATACTAAGTCAGAAGAAGATGTTACGCGCAAATTAAATATTGAAAGTTTTGTTCAATCTGTTGCCACATTTGAACATGATAATAGTAACGATAGTGTGGCAGATTATTTGCAATCAGTAACATTGCAAAATGATTTGAGTGAAGATGATACAACTAATAGTGTTAGCGTTTCTACTGTTCATGCAAGCAAGGGCCTAGAATTTAAATATGTATTCATCATTGGTGCAGAAGATGGAATATTCCCGTTAAGTAGAAGCATGGATGAACATGATGACCTAGAAGAAGAGCGCAGACTAATGTATGTAGCAATTACTAGGGCAAAGATAAAATTATATGTATCATATGCAAAAAGTAGATTTTTGTATGGTAAACGCAATTACACCATAATTAGTCGTTTTGTAAAAGAAATGGGCTTGCAAAAAGAGAGAGAAAAGAGAGTTGATTATGGTGCAAGTTACAATACAAATTCACCATTTAAACTAAATAAAATTTCCACAGAAAATTCAAATATCAAATACGATAATGATATGTGGAAAAACAAAATTTCCAAACAAAACGATAAGTATAGCGAGTATAAGGTTGGCGAACTTGTGCTTCATCCAAAATTTGGCGTGGGCACAATTATAAAAACTGAATTAATTGGCGATAATAGTTTTGTTTCAGTTGATTTCAAAGGAATCGGAGTAAAAACATTATCACTTAGTTTTGCTCCATTACAATTGATAAAGAAAAGGTAATAAAAGTGGACAAATTACAAAGAGAAAAAGATTTAATTAAGTTAATAAAAAAACATAATTACAATTATTATGTTTTAGATAATCCTACTATTTCCGACAAAGAGTATGATGATCTTTATTATGAACTTGTAGCACTTGAGAAAGAAACAGGTGTAGTTTTGCCAGATAGTCCAACACAACAAGTAGGCGATACTGTGCTAAAAGGATTTAAAAAACACACTCACGAGCGAAAATTATATTCACTAGACAAGCGTAATACTTATGAAGATTTATTGGCTTGGGTAAAAGATATCAATAATGAGTTTGGTCAGCAAGATTATACTATTGAATACAAGTATGATGGTTTGCGTATTACCATTACTTATGAAGATGGAATTATCACAAATGCAGCAACGCGTGGCAATGGTGTAGTGGGCGAAGATGTTACCGCACAAATTTTGCAGATTGCAGGCGTTCCAAAACAAATTGGTTACAAGGGTAAAGTAATTGTAATGGGCGAAGCAATGATGAAATTGTCTAGCTTAGAAGAATACAATAAGCATGCAGAAGAACCATTAAAAAATGCAAGAAATGCAGCAGCTGGTGCCATTAGAAATTTGGATTTAAGTGTTATTAAAAGCAGAAAAATTGACATATTCTTTTATGATATTTTATACATTGATTCTGCAATGTTTTCTACTCAAAAAGAAATGCATGATTTTTTGGTAAAAAATGGCTTTTTAACAGACTATTTTGAAATATTGCATAATACTGAAGAACTCATAAAAAAGGTAAAAGTGATAGATGATAAAAAGCTAAGTTTAGATATTCTTATTGACGGTGCTGTAATTAAAGTTAATAATATTGCTATTCGTGATGAAATTGGATACACAAATAAGTTTCCAAAATGGGCAATGGCATATAAATTTGAAGCACAAGAATTAACTAGTATTTTGCGAGAAGTCATATGGCAAGTTGGCAGAACTGGCAAGATTACACCAATTGCAATAATTGACCCTATTGAACTTGCTGGTGCTACTGTAAAGCGTGCAACACTTAATAACTATGGC
>JAFZND010000069.1 GCA_017553065.1 Clostridia bacterium | reverse complement strand
TTAAAAGATAGTTCTCAAGATGAACTAGGTATGATTTATTGGCATACAGTTAGCAATGGTGGCACATTTAGATTTGAAGGAAATTACTTTACTCTATCTGCTCAGAATATTCCGATGGTAGTTAGAGAAAGAAACCAAAGCGTATCTGTAGAAGACGAAGCAATTACTGTTCATACAACATTATTTAATTTTGCAGGAAATAGTAGTGGCAATGGTAGTTTGATTGCAAAATACGAATTAAACAATATTGCAATGTTTGGTAATGCAAAAAAGACCGAAAATACTATTGCAAGTGGTGGTATTATATCCTTCAAAAAAGAAAACAGCATTTTAGAGGCATATAATTTATGCAGTCAATGTTGGTTTATTGCGTTGTTCCAAAACGAAGGCGTAAGAAACTTGAATTATGACCAAGATGATATTTATATGAAAGTTAAAAGTTGTACAGCTTTTGATTCATATAACACACTTATTTACAACTGGGGTGGAACACTATTTATAGAAGATAGCGTTTTAATAGGCGCTGGTGGCCCTGTAATGATTTGTGATCATACCGGACATAATAACGATGGCACTGGTGGTACAATTTCAAAAGTTATTACAAAAAATTCAATACTAGAATCTTGGGTTGCAGGAAGTGAGGGCTGGTTCCAAACCTATCAAGCAACCGAACTGGCAACACTTATTAAATCCCTTGATGTTTTGTTCAAACAACAATCTAAGACAATTCTTGACGAGGCTGGAAGTGGAAACAAGATAAATATTATTGCTGTTTACAAATCTGCCGAAGCGCAAGGAATAACAAATCAAAAAATCAGTGGACAATTTGAAAGTATAGATTGCGAATATGATTTAGATGTTTTGTACGGAAAGTTAAATACTATTTTAAACAATATGGTCTTGGCGTCACTAATAACAGAGCAACAAGCTAGTAGGGTTTACAGCAATGCTCAAAATATAGATATAGACATGGATATATCTTCCGTTGGATTAGATTACTGCTTGGATGATTTAGTGGATAAGGGATTCCTTGATGCTATCGATGCCGAAAATATGTATAATGCCATTATGGGCACAAATCAATCAGTATCGCAAAGCTATATGAGACAAGTACTTGACTTCTTAGTAGCTCAAAGTTGGTTAAGTGAGATTGAGGCTGGTTTATTACTAAACTATGCAATAGTTTGTACAATGAACTATGCAAAACAAGAATTGAGTGCAGTTTTAAATAATATTGTTTTGGCAGAATATTTAACACAAGATGAGGCAAATGCAATATATCGCTTGGCAGTTAACAAAAAAATGGATTTAGATAAAAAGGATATAAATATTTACTTCTCAATTATGGTTGCTCTTAACCTTTTAACTCAAAGTCAGGCAGAACAAATTCTTGCTCAGGCAATAGGTGCTCAGGTTGATAATGGTGCATTTGGATTTGCGGGTACAGATGGATGGATAATAAACCCACAAAATACCAACACATTAACAACTGATACATTTGCTAATGGATATAAAAATATGTATATGTATCTTCCAAATGGCATGGGTGTAGTGTTTGGAACACAAAATTATACAGCCGCATAAAAACAATAAAAAAATTCATACATTATTTTGTATGAATTTTTCGTTTAATTGATAAATAATAAAGAGCCATATATTTTTAGTATATGGCTCTTTAATTATGGTTTATTTTTCAAATTCGTAGTAATACTCGCTAGAGTGCGTTGGTGGCAAATGGTCGCCTTGTTGCATTTCAACACTAGCCATTCTTCTGCCATTTTTATCGCAAACAGCATATCTG
>JAFZND010000068.1 GCA_017553065.1 Clostridia bacterium | reverse complement strand
GTCGTTGTATATCTTGCAATAAATGGTGAATACGCGGGCTATGTACTTATTGCAGATGCCCTAAAAGAAAATGTAAAATATGATATTAACACAATTAAATCTGTTGGTGTAAAACATATAGTGATGCTAACAGGTGACTCAGAAGATATTGCAAGCAGTGTATCAAAAGAACTTGGCATTGATGAATATTATGCTAATTTGTTGCCAGAAAACAAAGTGGAAATATTGCAAAACATATTAAAAGATACCAAAGGTAAAGTGGCGTATGTTGGCGATGGCATAAATGATGCCCCTGTGCTTATGCTTAGTGATGTGGGTATTGCTATGGGTAAATTTGGTCAAGATGTTGCTATTGAAGCTGGCGATGTAGTTTTATTAAACGACACACTATCTAGCATCACTAGCGCAATTAAAATTGCAAAACGCACACGCCTTGTAAGCGTGGTAAATGTTGTGTTTGCATTAGGCGTAAAGGTAGCTATTATGGTAATGGGTGTTTGTGGTATATCTAGTCTTTGGTGGGCAGTTGTTGGTGACGTGGGGGTATCCATTGTGGCCATATTAAATGCTATGACTATGCTACTATATAAACCAAATAAACAACTAAAACAAAAAGACACTAACCATTAGTGTCTTTTTTGTTGTTGACAAGATTTGATGCTAGTGGTATTATTTAGGTATGACAAACATTAAATCCCAACAACAATACTAAACTAGTTGTGTATAAGAGTCCTTATGCATAACATTTTTGTTGTTTTGAGGATGATATAGAATAAATACTTTGTCCTTGAAACATGTTTCAAGGATTTTTTGTTTGTAAAATATAATTATTTTGATAAAATAATTTATGTAGGAGTAAGGTATGAAAAGTTTTAATGATGTAAGACTAGAAAATATGATTGCACATCGTCCAACTTTCCCTAAGCGTGCAATGATTACATCTGGTATGCCAAATGGCAACAAGTATTTGCACATTGGCCATGCAATGATGTGGGTGCACACTGATATTTTTGCGCGTTTTATGCGTGATAGAATTGGATATGACAATGTGCTACATGTATCTGGCACAGATAGTTTTGGTTCTCCTGTGGAAGAAGGGTATCGCAAGGCAATAGAAGCTGGCGAATTTAAAGGAACTATAAAAGAATTTGCTCTATCAAAAAGACAATTTCAAAAAGATACATTTGAAAAATATGAAATTGGCATAAATTTGTATTCTGGCTCGTGCACAGATGAGGCAGTTCCTTTACATGAAGAAACAGGCGAATGGATATTTAATACTTTGCGCGAAAATGGTTTTTTGAATAAACTTTCTACACATCAATTTTATGATGAAAAATTGGGATGTTTTTTGAATGGTAGACAAGTAATTGGCAAATGTCCAATAGATGGATGTACAGGCGAAAAAGGTTATGCAGACGAATGTGATCTAGGGCATCAATATATGCCTAGCCAATTGATTGATCCTGTGAGTGTGTTATCTGGAGAAAAGCCAGTTTTGAAAAAAATTGACAACTGGTATTTTGACCTTCAAAATCACACAGATTTACTAAAAGATTGGGTGGAATACCTAAAAAAGAACACTAAAACGCGTGAAAGTGTAATAAAAACAATTGAAGAATTTTTAAAGAAACCAGAAATATATATCAAAAAAGAATATGAAAATGAATTTGAAAATGTAAAATTCTTACTTCCAACTTTTGAATATAAAGATGACACAAAGAGTAGTTTTACTATTGTGTTTGATAAGCTTGAAGATAGAGAAGTGGCGTGCGAAATGCTTACTGATGCAGGTATTAGATATCGCACAGGAAAAACACTTGTACCATTTAGACTTACAGGTAACTGCGAGTGGGGATTAAAATGCCCTAAAGAAGCAGGAGATAACCTAACATTCTGGGTGTGGCCAGAAAGTCTTTGGGCACCTATTACATTTACAAAACAATGGCTTTTATCACAAGGCAGACCAAAAGAAGATTGGCGCAAATATTGGTGCGATAAAGATTGTCAAGTGTACCAATTTATTGGCGAAGACAATATATATTTTTATGGTCCTGCACAAACTGCAATGTGGTTTTGCATGCAAGGGAAAAATCCTAGTGTAGATGTGCCAAATGGGGGATTAACTATTCCACAAATTGTGAGTGACAAACACTTGTTGTTCTTGGGTAAAAAGGCGGGCAGTAGTAGTGCAGTAAAAGCACCACTTGCGCATGAATTATTAAATTACTATACTCCAGAACAATTGCGTATGCATTTTATGGGTATGAATGTAATAAACAACCCAGCAAGTATATTCCCAAAACCATTGAATCCAGATGCAGACCCTAACGAAGTGGACCCTGTGGTGAGAGAAGGTAATTTGCTTACAAATGTATTTAATAGAGTGCTTAGAAATCTTTGCTACACATGGCAAAAAGATTTTGATGGATATATGCCATATGGTACACCAGATGAAGAGGTAATTAAAGAAGGCGAACTTAGTTTATTAAAATATGAAAAACTAATGAGTGAGCAAAAACTTCATATGGTAAGCTATGAACTTGATACTTACATTAGAAATATCAATAAGTATTGGGCAAAATATTCTGTAGATTTTGATAAGGACAAAGACAAAGAAAAACAAGTAATAATCAACACACTTCACATGGTGCGTGTGGCAATGTTACAATTGCATCCGGTGGCACCTGTTGGTGTGGAAAATTTGGCTAAATTTATGGGAATTAGTGATGAAATATTTAAGTGGGAAAATGAAGATAAATTAATATATGAATTTATTGAAAATCCAAATAATCACAAGCCAACATTCCTAAACCCAAGAGAAGATTTCTTTACCAAGCATCCAAGTCAATTTGAGCAAGAATAAAAATAAGACACATTTAATATGTGTCTTTTTTATGTGATGCAGTAAATCATTTTGATAAGTTTAACTAATGTGGTAAGATAGTACGTGGAAGTTTTAAACCAAGGGTGTAAAGATGAGATTAATTGATGAAATACAATGCGGGAACATAATTTGTGGCGTAGCAAAAGACAAAGCAGATATTGAAGCTGCTGAAAAATTACGCTATGAAATGCTCCTTATGGATTTTAATAGTGAAAATACAAATGCTAATGCCACAGACAAAAGTGAGTATGATGACATCTGTGAGCATTTGGTTGCAATAGATACAGATACAAACAAAGTGGTTGGAACATATAGAGTGCTTGCAAGTAACAAATTACCAAAAGGCGCAATGTGGATAACAGAACACGAGTTTGATATCACAAACTTAAAGAATTGTGGCGAAGGCATTGTGGAATTATCTAGGGCAGTAGTACATGCTGATTACCGTAATGGCTCAGTTATTAAAATGCTTTGGAAGGCATTATTTGTCTACGCATTAAAATATAATATTAGGTATTTATTTGGTACAGCTAGCTATCATGGAATAGATAAGGGAAAATATACTAATTCATTTGCTTGGTTGAATGATAAATATTTGGTAGATGATGTTTTGAGTTGTACACCAATTGAGCATGCAGTTGAATTTGGCACTTCTTATGATTTAGAAAAAGCAAAAGAAGAAACACCATCACTCATCAAAGGATATCTTGCTATGGGAAGCAAGGTGACCAAAGGCGGATACATTGATTACGAGTTTGGTAGCATTGATGTGCTTACCATATTAGATTTGAAAAATGTAAGTAGGGTATTTGAGAGAATTATAAAATGAAATACAACAAAAAGAAATTATACTTAATAATTCCAATAGTGCTATTTTTGGGATTGCTTGCAATATTTATAAAAGATATTGTGCAAATGCTTCCTTTAATTAAAAATGCAGACGAAGAAAGTGTTCGTGCAGCACTTAGCACGCTTGGTTCAAAAGGTGCAATTGTGATAGGTTGCATTGTGGCGGTGCAGTTGCTCATAGTATTTATGCCATGTGAATTTATGGAAATTATGAGTGGTGTGGCATATGGGCCATGGTGGGGTACACTTATTTGTATTACTGGCGTAATAGTTGGTGCAAGCTTAATCTATGCGCTAATAAATGTATTTAATGTCAAATTAGAGGTACTTTTTGCCAAGAGCAAGAGTTATGAAACAATTTCAAAATTGTCACGCAGTACAAAATCTATAAGTAAATTGTTGCTTATATTATTTTTCTTACCTGCAATTCCACTAGGTGTTATATGTTATTTTGGATCCACTACAAATCTAAAATATCATTGGTACATTCTCATAACTGCAATTGGCGCATTGCCAAGCATTATTATTGATAGCGTGCTAGGCCATGTGTTTGTATCTGCAATAGGTAAATATTTCTGGTGGATACTAATTGCTGTTATGTTATTTGCAGTGATAGCTATGTGGCTAGTAAAGCTATATACCACAAAGAAGATGAACATTGCATTGTATGGAACTAAAAATCCAACAGTAGATATGGTGCTAGATAATCATAAGCCCGCTTCACCTAAGGCATTTAATATTTGGTTCTTAACTAAAGTGGCAAAACACATTAAACGCAAGTACAATGTGAAAGTGAATAATGACGAGACAAAGAAAATAAAAGATCCATTTATTATGCTTAGTCCACATGGGTGTTGGGCAGATTTTTTGCTTGGGTTTCTTGCAATAAATCCATACAAAACGCATGTGATGATGAATGCATACTATTTGTACAACAAAAAAACGCAAGGAATACTTCTTGACACAGGTGTAATACCTAAAAAAATGTTTGCAAATGATTTAAAGTCAATTAAAGATTGCATGGCTGCTGTAAAAAACGATGAAAGTATTCTTATGATGCCAGAAGCACGACTAAGCATTGATGGGTCAAATCAACCATTTGCGAAAGGTCTTGGCAAACTAATAAAAAAATTAAATATTCCTGTGATTACTCTTGAAACTCATGGTGCATATCTATCTATGGCAAAATGGGTGGAAGAAAAACGCAAAGGCACAATTGAGGTTACCACACATTTGACATTAACACCTGAAAAAATACAAGAATTAAGTGCTGATGAAATTGACGACATTTGTGCAAAAGCGCTTGCATTTAATGATTTTGAATGGGTAAAAGATTCGCCATATGTGTTTAAGGGCAAAAATATGCTAGAAGGCGCAGAAAACTTGGTGTACAAATGCCCAAAATGTGGCCATGAATACACACTTATTGCAGATAAAAATACTATTACATGTGCACATTGCGATTTGCAAGTAAGTATGGATGGAAAATATCAATTTATCAATCCATACAAAAATATACACAACTTGCAAGATTGGTATAGATACCAAAAGCAAGAAGCACAAAAGGTGTACGATAGTGGCAACTTTAAATTGGAAACAGAAGTAACTTTGAAAACATACGACGATTATGGCAAAGGCATGGTGTCAGTAGGCGAAGGCAAATGTGTGCTAGACAAAGAAGGTTTGCGTTATGATGGCACATTCAAAGGTGAAGAACACCACCTATTTATTCCTGCTCATGCAATGCAAGCATTGCCATTTGGTTGTGGTGAAGATTTTGAAACATATTGGGATAATATCTTTTACTATTTTGTTCCAAAAGATAATAAAGCACAATGTGTGCAATGGGGAATATATAGTGATATTATGATACAAAATTCTAAAAAAGATGAATAGTTCATACTATTCATTTTTTTTGTAAAATTATTAGATATATTTGCAATATGATTTGCATAATGATATAATATAGTATAACTTAAATTTAAGGAGATGAATCACATGGCAGCAAAAAAGGATTATTTTGGTTTAGAGTGGATTGTTAGCTTAATTCTTGCTATTATCCCATTCACATCCTGGATTCTTGGTGCC
>JAFZND010000067.1 GCA_017553065.1 Clostridia bacterium | reverse complement strand
TGATGGCAATGTAGTTGATTATTGCATAGCAAAACTTGGGGAATATAATTACCTAGATGATGAAGCTTATGTGAAAGCATATATTAAAGATAAAGGTTCGACATGTGGGGTACACAAGTTACGCGCAGGTCTAACCAAGAAAGGTATTAGTAGTAAATTACTTGATGAAACATTTGAAAGTTATGAATCTAACCTAGATGATATAAGAAAGCTTGCATTGAAGAAGTTGGCAAATAAACCTAGAACATATGAGAATTTGTCAAAAACATTTGCGTTTTTGTCAAATCGTGGCTTTGAATATGATGATATTAAAAGGGTAATAAATGAATTAAGGGAGAATGATGATGAGAGTTGGGATTGATTTGGTAGAAGTAAAAAGATTTGAAAAGATGGCTGAGCAAAAAAATACTTTGGGTAAAGTTTTTAGTAGATATGAAATTGAGCATATAAGCAAAGCTGCCCACACACTTCCTCGTATGGCTGGATTATATGCGGCAAAAGAGGCAGTTGTAAAAGCTCTTGGCATTGGATTATTTGGTGGCTTGGTCCTAAATGAAATTGAAATTCGACATGATGACAATGGTAGGCCATATCTTAATGTGACTGAAAAGATTAAAGAATTGTTTTCAAAGTATGGCGTAAGCAAAGCTGATGTAAGCATATCACACACAGATTCACTTGCCACAGCTATTTGCATTTTGGAGTAATAATTAATTTTGTTTTGCACAAGGTAAATCTATAACACATGCGGTTATGGATTTATTTTTTGTTTTTGGAGGTAAAACAATGTCGTATTTTGATAGGTATAGTTTAGATTTATTGGAGCAAGTAAATAATAATCATAAGCACATTTGTGTGAGAAAAAATCATACAATGAGTGTAGATAAGTGGCAACTTGGTGATTATGATTATGATGACTTGAATGTTTTTGATAATGTGGCACTTATCGATTTGGAAAAATACGAACAATGGTTGAGTCACAAGAAATAAAGCGTGGGGATTTGTATTATGCAGATTTAAGTCCTGTGGTTGGTAGTGAGCAAGGTGGCATTCGCCCCGTGCTGATTATACAAAATGATGTTGGCAACAAATACTCCCCAACAGTTATTGCAGCGGCAATAACAAGTAAAATTAATAAAGCACGAATTCCCACACATATAGAACTAAAATCTGATGTATATGGATTGCCAAAAGATAGTGTGGTACTACTTGAGCAATTGCGAACACTTGATAAACGAAGACTAACTGAAAAAATAGGTAAATTGGATGCTCTTGCTATGGCAAATGTAGACACTGCACTACTTATTTCTTTGGGCTTTGCAGTGTAAAAAAGATAAAGTTGAATATATATTCAACTTTTTTATTTTTCGACAATAAAATTTTTAAAAAGTCTTTTGTTTAATTTCTAAAGAAATTGGGTATTGACATACCATATATTTGGTGTTAGAATATATTTGTAAAATTTGTGTATTGTGTACCAGGGGAGGTAAACAAAAATGGCAGAGAGTTTAATTAAAAAATCCGAAATGATTAGAATAATGAATGAAGCAGGTGCATTGGGTAACAATGGTAAACCTGATGAAAAAGAAATGGCTACAATTGAAGAATTGTTTTGGAACCATGATGAAAAAGGAAATAGAACAACATACAAATTTAATGTTTACAATGCCGATGGTACAGTAAATGAAGAACAATCTCAAAAGCTT
>JAFZND010000066.1 GCA_017553065.1 Clostridia bacterium | reverse complement strand
TCCAATGGTCACGTTAGGTAATATGGTGGCTTTGTCCCCAATCCATACATTGTTTCCGATTTTTACAGGGCCTTTAGAAACGATTGACCTTGCAATGGGTTTTAATTTCAAACACTCTATACTTGTATCACCGTGGGAATTGTCTGTGATGGTGACCCATCTTCCTGTAAGCAATGCGTCGCCAATTATTATTGCGTTTGTTGCCCCAGCGCTAAGAGTCAAAAGTTTTTCCATCTTACACCTCGCGACTAATTTATTAATATTATTATACATTTTAAATATGGAATTTGCCAAGTAAAATAAAGTTGTTTTTTGTTTTAATTGTTGCTATAATATACACATGAAAGTATTAAATCCTACACATCAAATAGAATTTAATAAAAAGTCAGTTTTTTTATGTGGTACCATGCCTGATGAAAATGAACCAGATTGGCGAGAGTTTGTAATAGACAAATTGATTCAAAGTGGTTTTGATGGTGTGGTGTATAATCCTGATTACACACATATTCCACAAGACAAAAGATTAAGTTATGAAAATCAAATTTTGTGGGAAATATCTGCGATGAAAAGCAGTGCAATAGTGTGCTTTTGGATAGATAGAAAAATGGCTAGTCATCCTGGCCTTACTACAAATGTGGAGTTTGGTTATTGGGTGCGTAGTAGCAAGGTTGTGTATGGCAGGCCACAAAATGCAGAAAAATGTTTTTATCTTGATTACATATATGCACTAGAACAAAATAAGCAACCTGTGGATACTTTGGAAGACCTTGCAAAAGAAGTTGTAAAACTAACTAAGGAGGCAAAATAAAAAATGAAAATTTTCCTTAATATATTATTTTTAATAATTGGCTTTGCCTCATTAATCGTTGGGGCCAACTATTTTGTGAATGGCGCATCAGCTGTTGCAAAAAAATTAAAAGTCCCATCCATTATTATTGGTCTTACAATAGTTGCCATTGGCACAAGTTTGCCAGAACTTGCAGTTAGTGTAACAAGTGCAATTAGTGGCAGTGCAGATTTGTCTGTGGGTAATGTTGTGGGTAGCAACTTATCAAATATGTTACTCATCCTTGGTGTTGTGGCAATAATGTCTAATATTCCTATTCAAAAAAACACCAAAAGGTTTGATTTGCCATTTATGATTGGTGTTACTGCATTATTGCTATTGTTTGGTGCAGATTCAGTGTTTGGACTAAATACCATAAATGTAATTAAATGGTGGGAAGCACTAATATTGTTTGTGTTATTTATAGCATACATGGTAATTCAAATAATGTTTGCAAAAAAGCAACAAAATTTTGCCGAAGAACAAGTTGTTGAAACTGAAACACAGGAAAAGCCATTAAAAGTATGGCAAATAGTGCTATTCTTAATTGGTGGACTTGCAGCTGTTGTGTTTGGTGGCGAGTGCGTATCTCGTACATCCAAATTCTTGGCAATGGCAGCAGGCATGAGTGAAGCACTTGTGGGCGTTACAATTGTTGCACTTGGCACTAGTTTACCAGAATTGGTAACAAGTGTTGTTGCTGCACGCAAAGGCGAAACAGATTTGGCAGTAGGCAATGTTGTTGGTTCAAATATTATGAATATCGTTTTAATACTAGGTACATCAGGACTTATTACAAGTATTAATATTTCCATGACAATGCTTGTGGATACACTAATATTGTTTGTGGCAAGCGTAATATTTATGTTTGTGTGCCTATCTGGTAATAAAATAAATAGATTAGAAGGTGTTATGCTTGTTGTTATGTATTTTGCATATATGACAATGGCAATAGTCCGCAATTATGCAGTGTAAAAAAAGAACTCTGACATTTCGTCAGAGTTTTTTTAGTTTAAAATCCACATTGCAAGATTTAGAGTTGTGGCAATTGATAACCAAACAGGGTAAATGCATAATATATATGCATACAATTTTTTGTTGTGATAAATATCTACCAAAAGCAAATAGCCAGCAATTAAATTGATGAGTATTGCAATGTTGCCAATAAGTGTGAGTTTTAGTGTGAAGAATAGTAAGCACCACAAAACATTCAAAATTCCATTTAGCACAAGTAGTACAATTGTTTGTGTGGGTATGGTGCCCTTGTTTTGCCAAATTATTAGCACTACGCCAAATGCAAGATATACAATTGTCCACACAATTGGAATAAGAATATTTGGCACCCATTCGCTTGTTTTTGCTAAACTTTCGTACCATGGCATACCTAGGCGCACAAATACACTGCCTAGCCCTGCTACAATTACAATAGGAATAATGATGTATAACGATTTTAAAAATTTATTTTTGCTCATGTTATATATTATGACCAAGAGTTTTGATTTATTACAAAAAAACAAATCCCTAGCGAAGAAAAAAAGTGCTACTGCACTTTTTGGCGCAGGGGGAGGGATTTGAACCCTCGATACCTTGCGGTATACCGGTTTTCGAGACCAGCACATTCGACCACTCTGACACCCCTGCACGTCAAAGTCCAAGTTTTTATTGACGCGATTATCATCTTGTCATTTTTTACTTGGCTTTTCCTTAATGGTAACCTTATCTAAAGGGACATTTACTCTTGCATATAATAAATACATTGGAATTATACAATATAATTGTAAAACTATCAAGTGAAAGATAGAATGTACCATTTGCCAAGCAATCTTTTTACAAAAAAATATTTATATGTTATAATTACTCTGCGAAATTTGGAGAATAACATGATAATTACATTAGTAACAGATCAATTTTATCAAAATAATCATGGTACAAGCGTATCTGGTCAGCGTGTTTATAATGGACTTGTGGCACTTGGTCACACGGTAAGAGTGCTTACTATTGACAACGGGCAAAACACAGAGTATGCAGTAAAAGAAAGATATTTTGGTAAGTTTGCCACCGGTATTATTAACTCACAAGGTTTTCAATTTGGCAAACCAGAAAGAGTTACTTTGGAAAAGGCAATAAAGGGTTCAGATATTGTGCATGTGTATTTACCATTTAAATTGGAATACAAAACAATTGAACTATGTAAAGAATTAAATGTGCCATGCACAGCAGCATTCCATTTGGCACCTGAAAATATTACATCTACAATATACCTTGGCAAATCAAAATTGGTAAACGAAGTATTGTGGAAAGATTTTTACAAACGCACATATAGGCATGTAAAACATATTCACACACCATCACTCATGATTGCAAATCAACTTGTAAAACACAAATACAAGGCAAATTTGCATGTGATATCTAATGGATACAATAGTGTATTTATGCCAGAACCAAATCACAAAAAGCCAAAAGAGTGCTCTGACAAATTTGTAATTTGTTTTGTGGGCAGATTTTCTCGCGAAAAGCGACATGATTTAATCTTAAAAGCAGTAAATGAAAGCAAATACAAAGATAAAATTCAACTTGTGTTTGCAGGTAAGGGCCCATTATTGAATAAAATAATGAAACAGGCCAAAAAATTACCAAATTACCCCGTGTTTACATTCTTAAATCAAGAGCAATTAGTTGATTTGTATAACTATGCCGATTTGTACATTCATCCAGCAGATATCGAGGTGGAAGGTATGAGTTGCTTAGAAGCAATTGCGTGCGGGTGTGTGCCAATTGTATCTAATAGTGAAAAGAGTGCAACTAGCCAATTTACCACTCATGAAAATAGCGTTTTTGAGCATGGCAACTACAAAGACCTTGCACAAAAAATTGATTGGTGGATAGAACACGAAGAAGAGCGCTTAAAACAAAAAGACATTGTTACCCATCATGCAAACAAATTTACACTAGATCGTAGTATGCAATATTATGTTCAAATGTTTGAGGCGGCCATTGCAGATTGGGATAAAGATTATAACGGCAAAGATAAAAATAAAGCCATAGAAACAAAAATTATCAATCCATATAGTGCTGATTAGTCAATTTGATATTGACTAATCTTTTTTATAAATAAAGACGCTTGCAAAAGAAAAATGTATGTGATATAATTTTGTCAGTTAAATATTAATATTTATGGGCAATTAACCCAGTTGGTAGAGTGCCTCCGTCACAT
>JAFZND010000065.1 GCA_017553065.1 Clostridia bacterium | reverse complement strand
TAACAAATAGTCCATCTTCTTTGTAACTATTATTAAATTCTGTTGCACTATCAAGGGTAACTTCTGCATTTACCATATAGTGATATTTTTTACCATTTTTGTCTGTATAATTAAATTGATAGCGATATGGAATAGCCCTTGCCCAACCCTGATGAGCGCCTTCTGTTTTTGGGCCATATGTCATAGTAATTGTTTCTGTAATATCATAACTATTGTTTTCGTTTACTACTATATCTACCCTATAACTATCATAAATGTAGTTGTTGTATGAGGTGTATTTCCCATAATCTTCATCATCCCAACTATCTGCATGTACAATAGAAAAACTAGGTTTAACGAGTAAACCTAGCAAAAGTACTAATATTAAACTTACTATTAGTGTTATTTTTTTATTTCTTGTCATTAAAATTGAACCTTCACTGCTTTACGTTCTTCAACGTCTTCTACAACAAACATTTCCTTTTTCTCAAATCCATAGCGTTTTGCCACGATATTTGATGGGAACATTTCTACTCTGTTGTTGTACATTTTTACAGTACCATTGTAATACTTACGGCTGTATGCAATATCTTCTTCCAATTTCTTTAATTGATTTTGCAAATCAATAAAGTTTGCATTTGCTTTTAAATCTGGATATTGTTCTGCAATAGCACTAACTACTGTGTGCAATTGTTTGCCAAATGCTGCTTCTGCTTGTGCTTTTTCTGCAGGAGATGCATTCATTGCAAGATTACGAGCTGCCACAACTTCTTTTAATGTTGTGCTCTCATGTTTTGTGTATCCTTTTACTGTTTCAACTAAGTTTGGTACCAAGTCATAACGTTTTTTCATATACACATCCATTGTGGAAAACGCTTCTTCCACATTGTTTTTTAGGCGGATGAAATTGTTGCGGCATACCCAAATATATAGCCACCAACCAACAAAGCAAAGTACTACTAATCCTACGAATGCTCCTACAATAATTCCAACTATTGCGCCTGCGCCAAGTCCTAATAAATTCATTATAATTTACTCCTTTAAAATTATTCCATTATAATTTTATCATACAAGTTATTTTATGTAAAACAATTACATAAATATTACTTTGTTACTTTTTCTATTTTTGTTATTCCACCCATGTATGGTTGCAATGCTTTTGGCACATTTACTGAGCCATCTTCATTGTAATTATTTTCTAGCAATGCGATAAGTGCACGGGTAGATGCAAGCACTGTGTTATTTAGTGTATGCAAATAATAATTACCATTTTCACCCTTTGCACGAATACCAAGACGACGACTTTGTGCATCAGTAAGATTTGAACATGAGCACACTTCAAAATATTTTTGTTGGCGTGGACTCCATGCTTCAATATCGCAACTTCTGTATTTTAGGTCGGCAAGGTCTCCTGTACAGCAACATAGTTGTCTTACAGGAATATCAAGACTACGGAATAATTCCACAGAATATTTCCACATCTTTTCATACCATTCATCACTATCTTCTGGTTTACAAAGCACAACCATTTCTTGCTTTTCAAATTGGTGAACTCTATATATGCCACGCTCTTCAATTCCATGTGCGCCCACTTCTTTTCTAAAACATGGGCTGTATGATGTGAGTGTTAGTGGTAAATCGCTTTCTTTAATTATTTGCCCTTTAAATTTACCAATCAT
>JAFZND010000064.1 GCA_017553065.1 Clostridia bacterium | reverse complement strand
CACGTTTGGTTTGCCCACTATTACCACCTTGGTTCCTGTTTTTAGTTTTAATCCTGTGGTGCTAGTTGTAATTATATGCTCCAAGATTTTTTGTGCGCGTGTCAATTTTTCCAACACGTCTGCACTAGTTACTTCTTCGTCATCATTTTCAGGAAAATCAAACGTTACATTTATTTCGCTCAAAATGTCTGTGATAGTGTTTTGTAATTTTTCTACTTCTTTGTGCAAATTGCCTTTTAGTAGTCCGTAGCTTGCCTTTAATTCGCTTTCACTTTCTGCATTAATTACATCTATTACACCTTCTGCTTCGTCAAGTGATAATTTACCATTCACAAATGCACGCTTGGTAAACTCACCACCTTGTGCAATTCTTGCCCCGTTTTTAATTAATGATTGCAATACTTTTTGTGTGATAAGCACACCGCCATGGCATTGGAATTCTACCAAATCTTCACCAGTGTAAGAGTAGGGTGCCTTAAAGTACACCATCATACATTTTTCATTAACATCTTGCGTATTTATGTTTCCCAAATAAAAATATCTTGGTTTTACATTATCTTTTGTTACATTTTTAGACGAAAAAATTTTGAAAGCAATATTTAATGCATTGCTTCCACTCATACGAACTATTGAAATTCCACCAGTACCAATTGGGGTGGAAATTGCGCAAATTGTATCGTTTTCCATAAGCGATATTCATTATAGCATAAATCATAGTTTGTTACAATAATTTTTTGAATCATCAACTAATTACACACTATATTGACTTTTTATATTAAAATATAGTATAATCATAGTGGGAATAAAGATTATGATAAATGATTCAATTGCAAAAAGTTTGTATAAGAACATAAAACATTGCAAAAATCACAAATTAAAATCATTACTTAAAAACATACACCAAAAAACATTTTTTTACAATAAAGACGGCAACTTTGTGGTGCGTGGCATGTACAAAGAAATTAACCACAAAAATGGTGTAAGAGAGTTGTTGCGTCCAAATGGTGTTGTTGTGTATTTGTGCCCAATTAATGGAATTGACCATCTAGGATTAAGATATACAAACATTCAAAATAATACTCCTACCGAAGAAGAAAGAAATTTTGGTAGAAGTGAAAAAGAACAAATTTCCAGAACTATAGATGTATTGTTTGCTCCTGACGGCAAACTATTGAAATTTTCACTAATTAAAAAATCTATTTTTAAAGATAGTATATTTAATGAAAAACTAAACCATGAAGATGTGGTTGAAAGAATTTACAACATTAACCTAAAACAAAAACGAAGAAGATACAATACACACAAGGCAATTGTAACAATTTCTGATATTACGGGCGATGTATCCAATGCTGAACTTACTACTAATTATAGAGATATTAAATCTTCATTTTTCAAACCAATTGATTTAGTGGACATAGCATTAAAAGATAAATTGACTAACCGCGAATTCACTTACATTGAGAAATGTGTAAACGAACTTCCTACACCACAAGTAAATAAAGATAAAGAGTTAACAAAATCAAGAACAAATTTACCTATGGTAAAAGAAGAAAGCAAAGTTCCTTTGCAAGATATTATTGCTACAATACTAAATAAAGAAGATGAAATGATTAAATAAAAAGCAACACTTTTTGTGTTGCTTTGTTTTATCTTTCAAGTGTAAATTGTGGACCTTCACAAATTTCATTGATTGTGCAATGTATTTCATTTACTGCATTTTTACCAACATATGGAATAGTTGTGATATTTACTAAATCGTTATCATCTCTTACTGGACTAGGTACACTGTGACTTACTCCGTCATGTGCGTGTGACACAATGTATCTACCTTTGCCAGAATGCCATGTTTCCATATATTGAAATTCAGACACATCAATGGTTTTTTCACCATTTTCAATGCTAGCTGTTTCGCATTTCCATTTGCCATTGTTATTAATTATGGAAGATTTCGTAATATATCCAGCATAATCTACTTGGCAATATAGAGAAGTGTTGTTTGGATTGTATTTCAAACCAATTTTTTTATCACCTTCAATACACTCTAATTTCATACTGCCTTCTGTTCTTGGTAGGGCATTGGCAAGTATTAGTGTTTCTACTGCTGACCTATATACTTCATCGCTAGTTTTAAATATATCAATTATTTTTACAAAGTCTTTTTTAATAGTTGCAAGCACATTGTTTTTTGGTAAAACACTATTCCATTCTTGTGGCACACAGTTCAAAATACTTTTTGCCACATACGAGCTATCTGCCAAAAGTTCATAATCTGTCCTCTTAGCAGAAAATCTATTTTCCACAGGAACAGTGTGCTCGTGACCATTATCTACTGTTCTAATATATCTTTCGCCATCTTTTTGTATAATTTCGCTACTTCTTTTCTCAATTTCATTTGGACTTTCTGATTCTTCACAAAATACAATGTGGCCATCATCAACAGTAATTGTGCTTGTGTATATTGTACTACCAGCTTTTTGCATCATTCTTAATTTTACACAATTACCTTTTATGCCAAGAAAAATATTTGTATCATTATTGTAGTCGCTTATTGCCAATTCGCCGTCATTTGTAACATAAGCTTCTTTTGTTGGGTTGCTAAACAAAAATGATAGTGCCAAATCATAAGGAATGGCCATATTTTCTAATTTTTTAATACCATTAAATAATTCACAATGTCTTTCTAGTTGAATCTTTTTCATAACTTTCACCTATGGTAATATTATACTTTATATAAATACCCTTTGTCAATATTCATATTTTATAAAAAAAGACAACACAAAAGTTGTCTTTTTTGTTATTCAACATAATCAATTACTAAATATCTGTTTGGTTCATCTCCAACACTGTGTGTGCCAATGTGTTCCACACCATTTAATGCATTGTGAATAATTCTTCTTTCGTATGCATTCATTGGCTCAAGTTTTACAGAACGCTTGTAAGAGATTGCTTTTTCTGCCATGCGCTTTGCCATAGATACAAGTGTATCTTCGCGTCTTGTGCGATAGTGCTCAATATCAAGATATACTTTGCGTTTGTAACTTGGCATTTGCTCTCTTACATAAGCATTCATAATTGTTTGTATTGCATCAAGTCCTGCGCCGTGGAATCCAATTAGGTTGCCCATCTTGTCTCCACTAACAGAAATGATAATATCTTCTTCGCGCTCAAAAGCATCAATATGTGCTTCCACACCATATGTACCCATAAATCCTTCTATGAATTCACGCGCATGCTTCAAAGCTTGTTCGTTTTCTTCTTTGTTGTATGGAATATCCACACGCTTTTTAGAACTTTCTGTGTTTACTTGTACAGAAACTTTCTTCTTTTCATTTTCTACGCTTGCCATAAAGCTTTCACGCTCGTCTTCTGATTCAAATAGAGTAACTTCTATTTTTGCTTTTTTAAGCATAGAACCTTTTTCGATAACTTTTACATACACTTGTTCAGCTGTTGCTTCAAGCATTTGCAAAGCTTTTTCTGTAGCTTTTTCAACATCAGAACTACTTACTTCAATAGTTCTCATATTTTCTCCTTATTTTTTTCTACTATAAGAAACTGTTTTATTTTTAGCTTTTTCTTTACTTTGTTTTATCTCATCCAACCATTCTACAAATAGTGTTACTAGTGGACCAGTAAGCACTGCAAATAAGTTACCTGTGACAATGTAAATACCAAATGCTGCATTATATAACAATGTAAATAATCCCATAATTGCTGGCATTACAAATAACATTGTTTTACTGCTACTTGCATCTTTGATAAATTCTTTGTTTTTCTTTTTTGCGCGCCACTTAGAAATAAGTGTATTTGTGTAAAATGATAATAGAGTAGAGCCCGCTGCAACTATTGCAAGAATAAAGTATCCGTTCCAGCCAGAATTTGCTTCTTGTACTGGATTAATTACAATATTATAGCAAGCTTCTGTTATATTTGCTTTTTCTTCATCAGACAACTTCGAACTAGATACAAATGTTTTGTAATCTAGCACTGGCTTGCCCGAACTATCTGGACGCCAAATGTTTTTAATCCAAAGGAAACTTTCCTTTGTTTGGTCAAAGCGTGCCACTACTGCAGCGTTTGCTTTTGCTACCAATGCTTTTTGTTCTTCGGTTGATTCTTCTGTGATTGTTGCTGCTGACACAATTTGTTCGTCAGTAGCATTTTCATCCAAGTTTAATTCGTGTGCATATGTTGCACGCAAATCTATGTATTGGTTGTAAATTTTGTATGCAGACATTTTGTTTAATGAACTAAACAATGTAAAGAATATTACCATTGTAAGCACCATATAAACTAGTAGGGTAAAGCAAGTACCAAAAATATTGTAATTGTTTGCCCTGTATGCTTCCATGGTCTTTTTGTTTAGCATTTCTTTATTGTTTGCATACTGCTTTTGTATTTTATCAATTATTGGTTTTATTTCTGCTTGTTTGCGAGAATTAATTTTTGATGTGTATTTGTTTACAATATCTAATGGCAATATAACTGCACGAACCATAAGAGTTAGCACAATCAATACTACAGCATAGTTTGCAATACCACCACTAAGCCAATTAATTAATCCTCCCCATAGTCCACCTGGAGCAGAAACTGATAATAGGTTGTTTAAAATACCCATTTATGTTCTCCTTTTGGATTGATTGGCACTGGGTCAAAACCACATTTGTGCCTTGGATTGCATCTAAGTAATCTTTTTGTTCCAAGTGATATTCCCTTTATTACTCCCCATTCACGTATGGATTGTAACATATATTCGCTGCATGATGGGGTGTACCCACAATGGCTAGGAAATATTGGACGCAAGATTATTCGATATAAATAGATAAATGCATAACAAATAAATTTTGGAATACTTATAATTGCTTTCCAAACTTTACTCATAATGACCACTGCGTTTCAAAACAGACAAAACTTCTTCTCTTAGCCCTGTAAAATTTAATTCTGTAATGCCAGGTTTTGCAATAACAATATAATTACATTTTGCATCCATATAGGGAAGAGTGGTTTTAATTATTTCTGTTAGTTGTCTTTTTATTAAATTACGCTTGTATGCTTTGCCCACTTTTTTACTTACAGAAAATCCAACACGCGCATGGTCCATTTTGGTAGGTACCACAACTAATGTAAGATATTTTGTGTGAGTAGCATCGCCTTTGCGATACATATAGGCAAATTCTTTGCGCTTTTTTAATCTATATTGTTTGTTTAACATAAATCTATTTTTCTTTTTTTTAATTATGCAGACAATTTCTTTCTGCCACGATTGCGACGACGTTTCAATACGTTTTTGCCGCCTTTAGTTTTCATACGAGCACGAAAACCATGAACTTTTGATCTTTGTTTCTTTTTTGGTTGATAAGTTCTTTTCATTACTAAACACCTCTTTTAAATATTTTTCCACAATTTTAAGGGAATTGCTTTTGCCGTGAATAAAAAAGCATAACGGGATGTGTAAATTATATTTACACTTTTGGGAAATCTGCAAGTATTATAAAATAAATACCCACACATTGTCAATCTTATTTGTATTTATATAATTACAAATAAAAAAATCCACCTTTCGTGGTGGATTAATTCATTTCAATTTCTTTACTATGCAAGTTATTTAATTCTATTCTTGTTGCTTCTATCACTTTGCAATATTTATCAATTTGCTTATTGCTTAGTGTAAGAGCGACTGAATTTTTTATTTTTAAATATGGATTGCACAACACATTAAATGGAACAATTTTGTCTTCATACATTTTTTGTAGCACTTTGTTTGCATGGTCTGGCATATCAAAATAATTTTTCCATGCAGAACTTATTTCACCCTCTAAATCTTTGTGCATCATCAAAAATTCTCTGTAATAATCCATTTGTTTGTTGTCTACTTCGCCTGTGTTTTGTTGAAATTCATAAATGGATTGAGAAAATTCCCAACCAGAAGTATCGTAGTGTTGTAATATTTCTTTATTGGATACTATTTCTTCTATCATTCGTTGTGAAATATTTACATCTTTATTTTTTGGATTTAGTTTGAAATATTCATCAAAATATTTTGTATCAACATTTTCACAACCATTAGAAAACGTGTTAATATCTACTTTTTTTCTACCAACAATCTTCAAAAAATCTTTATATTT
>JAFZND010000009.1 GCA_017553065.1 Clostridia bacterium | reverse complement strand
AGCAAACAATCCGGTGAATTGTTTGTAGCCAAAGTGGAGCGATAGCGACGGAAGAGCTTGCTCTACCAACGGGTATCTATTGCTTATTTCAATCTAACTACAATTTATTTTTGGGCAATTAACCCAGTTGGTAGAGTGCCTCCGTCACATGGAGGAAGCCACAGGTTCGAGTCCTGTATTGCCCACCACAAACAAAAAACACCCTACTGGGTGTTTTTCTTTTTTGCAATTATGCAGCAACAGTTTTTGTAAGTGTTAATACTGTTGTGTAACCTGTTCCAGTTGCTGTGACAACAAGTTTGCCATCTGAATATACTGTTTCAATTGATGAAGCGCCAAATTGAGCTGCAATCATTATTGCGTGTACCTCATTGTTTTCAACGCTCAATTGTCCGCAAGCATGGGTATCATTCTCATTAGTGATAACATCTGCCCATGGTGTGGTATCATAGTATGATAGATCATGTATGTATCCATTTTCTTTTACATAGAATTTAAAAAAACATAAACATTAATTCATCTGCATACAACTCACCTTCTTCTTCAGTAGTTTCACCAGCAAAGTATCTATCATGCAAATCTTGAAATTGTGCAAGTGTATATGACAATGCGTCATGACCTTCTTCGTTGTATACCACATTTTCTACATACCACTCGCCTACAAAATCAGCAGCTGTTGGTTGTTTTGTTTCTTCCTTTTTGCCACAAGCAACAAAGCCAACTGTACATGCAAGCAATAGCACAAACACTGCAAGCATATTTAAAATATTTCTCTTCATATTATATCCCCCTTATAATATTTCTAACTCTATGATATTATTTTTGTGGGAGGGGGGTGTCAAGTAATTATATTCTAATTTATATAGTTAAATTTTAGTAGTAATAAATGTGGGTAATATAGTAAATTGTGTTTAGCCAATATTGGTTTAATTACGATTGCGAGGCGTATTGTCAAAAACAAATTGATTGTGACAAATAATATAGTGTTTGTGACAATAAGTATTGTTTTAGCAAAGTGTGCGATTATTTAGAGTAAAAAAGTTTGTTGCTAATTTTTTGCAAGCGATGCTAAAACAGTTGATAAAAAATTTTTTATAATATATTATAAAAATGTCTAAAACAAAAAACGAAAGGTAAAAGATAATGGGAATTTTTAAAAAGTATTTTCTAAAGTACAAAACACCAATTATAGTTGGCCCTATATTTAAATTGTTAGAGACAGCAACCGAGCTTATTATTCCTTTGCTAATTGCGGCAATGATTGATACAGGGGTTGCAAATAGGGATAAGAATTTTATTTTGGTGTATGGTGCAATAGTAGTGGGCTTAAATGTGGTGGGAATAATTGCTGCAATTATTTGCCAAAAGCTTGCTGCAAGGGCAGCTGTGGGAATTGGTAAAGATGTGCGTTATGATATGTATGAGCACATCAATACATTTTCACATAGTGAGTTAGACAAGTTTTCTACTGCAAGCATTAACAACCGCATGACGCACGATGTGGACAGAGTGCAAACAGCAATCAGCTTATTTATTCGCCTTGTGATGCGTGCGCCATTCCTTCTTATTGGTTCTATAATTATGGCAATTACAATTGATTGGAAGTTGTCGCTAATATTCTTGGTGGTGGCACCACTAACTGTTGCGGCAGTTTTCATAATAATGAAAAAAACAGTGCCACTATATGACAAAACACAAAAGAATTTGGATACAGTTGGTAATGTTACACGTGAAAATTTGCAAGGTGCCAGAGTTATTAGGGCATTTAACAAACAAGATGATGAAGAAAAGCGCTTTGATGTGGCTACAAATAACTTGAAAAAATCTGCAATCAATGTTGTGCTTGTATCTACAATGCTAAATCCTGTAACAAATATTATTATCAATTTTGCAGTGATAGTAGTGCTTTGGGTGGGTGGTTACCAAGTAAATGCAGGTACACTTACCACAGGTCACATTATTGCATTTATTAATTATCTTGCTCAAATTAGCGCCGCTCTTGTAGCTATTGCAAACTTAAGCATCAGCTTCATTAAGGCAATTAACTGCGGAAAGCGCATTCAAGAAGTGTTTGACACAAAGCCAAGCATTGTAGAGCCAGATAATATTGAAATTAGTAGAAAGTTCGATGGAGTAACTAGCGAGTATGCCGTAGAATATCAAAATGTATCATTTAAGTACGATGGTGCAGAAAAACCAGCTTTTGCAAACTTAAGTATAAAGGTGAAAAAAGGTGAAACTATAGGCGTAATTGGTGGTACCGGTAGTGGTAAAAGTAGTGTGTGCTACATGATACCAAGATTTTATGATGTAACTAGTGGAACAGTAAAAGTAGATGGTGTGGATGTAAAAGATTATTCACTAAAAGATTTGCGCACGCGTATAGGTATTGTTCCGCAAAAAGCAGTGTTATTTACAGGTTCGCTTAGAGACAATATGCGTTGGCGCAAAGGCGACGCAACTGATGAAGAAATTATGGAAGCAATTAAAATTGCCCAAGCAGAAGAATTTGTAAGCGAATTAGAAAATGGCCTAAGTAGCAGAGTGCAAGCGGGTGGTAAAAACTTTAGTGGTGGTCAACGCCAGCGTCTTACCATTGCTCGTGCGCTAGTAGGTAAGCCAGAAATATTAATTATGGATGATAGTGCAAGTGCACTTGACTTTGCCACAGATTACAAATTGCGTAAAGCAATAAGAGAAAACACCGACAATATGACAGTGTTTATCATCTCGCAACGCGTAAATACCATACGCAATGCTGACCAAATTATTGTGCTAGATAAAGGCAAAATAGTTGGACTTGGCAAACACGAAGAATTATTGGAGAATTGTGATGTGTATAAAGAAATTTATACATCACAAACAAAGTAGGGAGGTTCAATTATGGAAGAGAAAGAAAAACAAACAAAATTGACTCCTGAAATTAAACAAGATATAAAAAATTTACCTAATAGTTTTAACAACCCAGAAAAGGCACAACCTGCTCCTGT
>JAFZND010000063.1 GCA_017553065.1 Clostridia bacterium | reverse complement strand
TTTGGACTTTTAATGATTTATTCTGCAAGTAGTTATAGTGCAAGCATTAAATATGGCAATAGTTATTACTTTGTAATAAAGCAACTTATAGGATTTATGTTGGGCATTGCATTTTTTATGTTTTGCTATAATTTTGATTATCACAAATATTCAAAAATAAAGTATTGGGTACTAGGTATTTCTATTGTTTTGCTTGCACTAATTTTTGTGCCAGGCATTGGAATTACTAGCAATGGTGCTAGGCGTTGGATAGGTGTGGGTGGATTTACTATTCAAAGTAGCGAAATTGCCAAGTTTGGTTTTGTGATATTTGCATCATGTTATATGGCGTCAAATTATAAAAAAATGCCAACATTTAGGGGGACATTGCCCATATTGATTGCTGGTGGTGTGATTTGTATGCTGATTTTATTAGAACCAAATCTATCCGTAACGCTATGCGTTGGCATGGTTATGCTATCAATGCTTTTTGTTGGCGGAATGAAAATTAAGCACTTTTTGTTGCTTTTGATTCCTGCACTTGCATTAGTGCCAATTCTTATAATTATTGAGCCATATAGGTTGCAACGCCTTACTGCTTTTTTAAATCCATGGGCAAATCCAAAGGAAGAGGGATTTCAATTGATTCAATCATTGTATTCTCTTGGTTCTGGTGGTATGTTTGGGGTTGGGTTATTCAGTAGCAGACAAAAATATTTATTTTTGCCATTTGCAGAAAGTGACTTTATATTTTCAATTGTTGGCGAAGAATTGGGATTTATGGGTTGTGTAATTTTGTGTATGGTGTACTTAGCACTAATTTTGTATGGCATTAAGATTGCATACAGAGCACAAGATAGGTTGGGTACATATCTTGCCTTTGGTATTACAAGTGTAATTACCATGCAATTACTCATAAATATTTGTGTGGTAACTGGTCTTATCCCTCCCACAGGTATACCGCTTCCATTTATTTCGGCAGGTGGCACAAGTTTATCTGTGTTTATGGGTGCAATAGGAATACTATTAAATGTGGATAGGGCAAAACAACTTAATTTCTCATTTAATTTTAATGTTTTCAAAACTAAAATGAAAAGCAGGGCATAGCCCTGTTTTTATTTACACAAAAAGGATAAATTATTCATACAATAATATGTATTGGAGTGTTTGTTATGCAAAAATTACATATTGAGGGTGGCCATAAATTATTTGGCGAGTTGGAAGTGCCCACAGCAAAAAATGCATTATTGCCAATTCTTGCGGCAAGCATTATGGCAAAAGGTGAAGTTTGTATACATAACTGTGTAAAATTAGTGGATGTATTTAGTATGATAGACATACTAAACTCTATTGGTTGCACAATTACTTGGGTAGATAGTACTTTAATAATAAATAGTGCAAATATTCATAGCCACAGCATCAAAGAAGAATATACCAAAAAAATTCGTTCTTCTATATTTATGTTAGGCCCTATGCTTAGCGTGCTTGGCAAAGCAAAAGTGGCGTATCCAGGCGGGTGCAACATTGGTGCAAGGCCAATTGATTTGCATTTGCATGATTTGCGAGAATTGGGTGTAAATATAGAAGAAAAACATGGTTACATATATTGTGATGGTGCGCGTATGCATTCAAATGAAATCCATTTAGATTTCCCATCAGTTGGTGCAACAGAAAACCTAATGATGGCAGCAGTAAAACTTAATGGGACCACAACCATATACAATGCAGCACGTGAGCCAGAAATAGTAGATTTGGCAAATTATTTAATCTCTATGGGAGCACATATTTTTGGTGCTGGTTCATCCACGATAGTTATTAAAGGGGTTAAAGAATTGCATGGTGTAGAATATTCGCCTATTAAGGACAGAATTATTTGTGGTACATATCTTATTGCGTGTGGAATTACTGGTGGAAAAATATCACTTGTTGGTAGTCCAAAAGAACACAATATGGCATTGCTTTCTAACTTAAAGCAGGCAGGAGCAAAAATAGATGCAAATGAAAATAGTGTAACAATTAGTTGTAATTCAAAGCTTTTAGCTTTGCCAGACATTGAAACACAGGTTTTTCCAGGATTTCCTACTGA
>JAFZND010000062.1 GCA_017553065.1 Clostridia bacterium | reverse complement strand
TTTTTAATTTTTTCTTTGTCTCCAACACCAAACTTTTGCTCTTCATCTAGTATCAATAATCCAAGGTTTTTAAACTTAACATTGTTACCCAGCATCTTGTGAGTACCAACCAACAAATCAATTTTACCATCAATCAAATCTTTTAAGATTTTAGTAACTTCTTTATCGCTTTTAAATCTTTTTAACACTTGAACATTTACGCCAAAGTTTTTCATACGCATAATTGCAGTGTTGTAGTGTTGCTCAGACAATACCGTTGTTGGGCAAAGGAGAGCTACCTGTTTGCCACAAGATATGGTTTTAAATGCAGCACGCAAAGCAACTTCTGTTTTGCCAAAGCCCACATCACCACAAAGCAACCTATCCATCACTTTGCCACTTATCATATCTTTTTTAATATCTTCTATTGCATCATCTTGGTCTGGCGTTAGAGCATATCCAAAATCATTTTCAAATTTTAATTGCAATTCATCGTCAGGCGCATACTTATATCCCTTGGCATCCATTCTTGCCTTATATAGCTGCACAAGACTAAACGCAAGTTCTTTTAATTCACCTTTTACTTTTGCCTTTGTTTTTATAAACTCAGTACTACCTAGTTTATTTAATTTTGGTGGTGTATCACTACCAATATATTTTGCAATACTATCAATATTTTCTACAGGCAAATATAATTTGTCGCCACCACTATATTCAAGTATTACATAATCCCTGTTACTACTAGATAACTTTAAACATTCAACGCCAAGACACTTGGCCACGCCATAAGTATTGTGCACAACAATATCACCATTTTGTGGCAATATACCATCATATAATGACAAATTTGCATCAAATTTAATATCCTTTGCTTTAATAAACAAATCATCTGTGCCAATAATTAAAACTTTATCTGTAGCAAAAAATGCAGACACAGGATAATATTTGGCAACGATATTTACACTAGATTTTTCAATACCGCTTAGCATTGTGCACATGTTGTAACTAATGCCATTACCATCTAGCAATTGTGCAATCTTATTTGCTCCTGCATTTTCTTTTGCAAACAATATGATTGTGCAATCTTTATTGTTTTTAATATCACTTAATAATGCTTGCGAATTGTTAGTGTAACTTATTGTAGGCGCGCAGGTAATATTAAAAACTTTATTTGGCTTAAAAAATTTATTGTCATTATTAATGTGTTGAAATGCAATTGCACTATCGCTAATTGCAATATTATCATCCCAAATTAGCATTTTGTGAGATTTGTTCATCAGTCCATTATCGATATTTGATTTGATAATATCGTTGTGCTCATTTTTAAACACTTGGTACTCATCCCAGCATGCCTTGGCATCATCTATAACCATAAGTTCGTCTGGCAAAAATTCTGTAATTGTGGTTAATTGATTATTTGCAAAAGGAATATTAAATGCACACAATGGATTTAACCCATTTTCTACATCAAAAAATTTTGCACCACCAAGCACAAATTTATCTACACTATCTGATGTGAGAAGCGTTGCTACACTATACTTTTTGATACTTTCAATTTTGTCGTAATCTAGCATAATTCTATATGCATCACCATTATGACAAACAATATCAATTATTTCACCACGCAAAGCAAATGTTCCATTTTCTGTTGCGGGTTCGCACTTTTCATACCCTGCGTTGCAAAGAGTTTGAATAAATGTGTCTACATTTAGTTGGTCTCCAACATTTATAATTTTTATATGGCCATCTATATATTCTCTAGTTGGAATTGCAAGTTTTAATATATTTGGCGTTACAATAAGCACGTCCAAATACCCTTGTGAAATGGCAGTAAGCACATTTAGTACTCTTGTGGAAATATTATTGCCAATTGTGCTATCATCATAAATGTAATCTTCTGTAAGTGTCGTTGCCCTATATTTCATTTTTCGCATCAAATTGTTTATTTCTGATGCGTCTTTTGCATTTTTGGCAACAAATAGAATAAACTTACCACTTTCGTTAATAATAGTAAGTTTTTCTCCCAAAGCACAACCAAATACATTAGATTTGGTATTATTTAAATTTTGAATTA
>JAFZND010000061.1 GCA_017553065.1 Clostridia bacterium | reverse complement strand
TTTTTAATTTTTTCTTTTATGGTATGTACCAACTTTTTGTCACAAACCCCACCCAAGTAGACAATACATACATTTGTGTTGGTATATTTACCAACATTCAAGTATTCAACACCAAAGTCACTTGTAGCCAAAATTTTTCTAAGTAATGCAATATTTGTTTTATAATTTTCTACAAATCCTTCCCTTGGACCTTTGAGTACAGCACTAGTAGGTGGCTCACTAATATTTCGTTCTTTTGATACATCTAATCCAATAGAAATACAAGTGTCGATATTATCCAATAAAACAATGCACTTGCCAGCCACAAGTTCACTTGACGCTTCTATGCTCTCAATTATTTTGCAATCAGGATGCTCAATAATTGACAGCACGCTATCAATAGATATGTTTTGTAGTTTTTGTACCTGTAATGGGAATACGACATATTCTGTAACCTTTACAGAGTCACAAATGCCATCAACATACATGACAATTATTTTGCCATTATTTATTTGCTTTGAAATTATGTTGTCATCACTTTCAAAGCGGTTTTTAATTTTATTACTCAAATCAATTGCATTTACATTTTTTTCCATATATTGTTAGTGTGTATCAAATTGTTTTTGTTATACAAAAAAACATCCTTCAAATTACATAAAGGATGTCTTTTTATTAGTATTTGATTATTTACGCTTGCATATATTCTTCTACAAAAGCTGAATATGCTTCTTGCTGTTCTTGTGTCATGCTGTCTATATCCAACTTAATGGACCTAAACACCATCACCACACCAAGTTTTGAATCTTCCAATTTTACATAATGACTAATTTGATTACCATCAATAATATATCCTGGCATATCTATTAGCCATATCTTTGTTTGATAATACTCAGTCATCACAACATCAAAATTTTTATATGCAGGATATTGTGTGCTGTATGACATTAGTTCCGTTAGATATTCCAAACCAACAGCTACGTCAAGTGAACCATAGTTATATGCAAATGTATAGTCTAAGAATGCAAACAAATCATCTTTATCTGCAATTAAGAACACATTGTCATTATCACTGCTTGAATAATAATGATAATTATCATCACATTCGTTTTCAAAGTTTCGTGCACGATTTTCAAATGCTTCGTAATTTATATCATCTTCTGATACCAAAAATAATTCGTGTGCCAAAAATTCTTGTGATTTAGTTGTTCCTTCTTCTGCAAGAGTTGCTTTTATTTCCGTATTGGTTACATCTACAATATACCAAACATCGTCAATTTTCACCTTATTCTATGCATGTCCTTGACCATTTAGAGTCCCTGTAATTCTTATGCAATCAATACCCTCCATATTGCATAGCAATGAGAATGCTTTTGCATAGCCATCACACACAATCATTTTGTTGGTATCCAAAAATACACCTTCAAGATAATAACAAGTAAGATTCATATTCACACTTTGTGATTCTAGTGAATAGTGGTCATACACGTAGTTGTCACACAACCAATCATGGATGCAAAGAACTTTTTCATAATCAGTCATATCATAGCTAAGTAAACTATTTAGTGTTTGTTTTGCATATTTGTAAATATAATATGCCCTACTATTTGCTTTTGGTATAGGTGTATAGCTACCTTCTATTGCCCAGAATAATTGTTCGCTAGTTTCTACTGAGACACTCAAAAACTTATTATCTGATGCAAAATCATCATAATCTGCACTACGAGATACATAATCTAACCTTTCGTAATATGGCACCATATCATATTGTTGCCAACCAAGACTACTGCTAATGCCTGTGCCAATACCTGTGTCTTTATCTACATTTTTTAATTTGCATTGTTTATCGCCTTTAAATACCCATGTTACTTTATATACATAAGAAGCAACGCTATCTTTTATAGATTTAATTTGTGGTAAATTTGTAACATAAGCATATGTTTCAAGGTAAGAATCATCTATTATATATTGCAAGTACTTTTGTATTTTTTCACCATCAGTTAGACTTGCTTTTTCTGATTCATTCAAAATTGATTGCACATATTCGGATAATATTGACTTAATATAATTATTTGATAATGCAATGGTGTATTCATCGTTTCTATTTACAAAATTGTAATAAGCAAAATTGCGCAATTCCTCATCAGAAAGTATATACCTATCATTTATCTTACCATCAAACAAATATATTGAACTACTATCGGTAAATTTACCTTGCGAAATTGGGTTGTAGTAAATCAATCCATCTTTATTTACATATATAGTGTCATCATCTTCATAAACAGCCGCCACCTTAATAGCAAGAATGTCAGAACTTTCATTTTTAATATTTGACAACCTTACAGCAACACCTTGTGTGTAATAAAAGTTGTAGCCATCAGTATTTCCATATACAGCAAGCACATAACCTTTTGCATTTGGTGCCGATCTCCAAGAAAGAATTTGATTGCTGAGTGTTACACCACTTACACCTTTATAATTGTTTGTTTCAATACAGGCAAGCGAATAATGTTCATTATCTTTTTCTATTTTGCTATCAATAAAGATATTTATCACATTACTAAATTCACTAGCATAACCATTAGCTACACTTCTAACTTTAAAAGCGTAATTAACACCTTCTTTTGTACACACATCTGAATAATCATATGTGGCCACATTTGAATTGGTAGTCACAGTTTGTATTTTAGTATCATTTAGGTACACATCATAACTTTCGGCATATTTTATACCTTGCCACCAAATATATTTTTCTGTTTCATTAGAATATATTAATGGCGTGTCTAGAGTGTAATCCACATCAAAGAAGGAGCATGCGCTAAAAATAAATATAGCAACAAGAAAACAAGCAATATATGCTAACTTTGTTCTCTTTTTCATTCATTAACTCCTTTTAAGATGTAATTTGTATGCATGTGGTAACAATTCGTCGAATTTAACCTTTTTCAATACGCCATCTTCTTTTATTATTACCTTAATATTGGGGGCATATTTACTCATAAATTGTCTGCAACTTCCACATGGTGCCAAAATAGTTACTTCGCCACCAGTGTAACCAACTGCAACAACTGTGTCAAATTCTGTCACACCTTGTGTAAGTGCATTGCCAAATGCCACTTGCTCACCACAAACGGAGTGCATTCCATCCATGTCGAGATTTACACCAAGGTAAACCTTGCCGTCTCTTGCTCTTAGTGCACTGCCAACAGTATGATTGATACCGCCTTTATGCCATCTCTCTTTAATAATCTTAGTA
>JAFZND010000060.1 GCA_017553065.1 Clostridia bacterium | reverse complement strand
TAATCAATTTAATACTAGGAGCAATATGCATGGTGTTTGCCGTGGTATTGCAACTATTTGAAATTACATCTATGGCAAGTATGTTTGCTGCTGCCATGTGTGTTTTTATTTTCTTTGATGCAATTCCACTATCAGTTAGCAGAATTAGACCATCACTTTCACTAGTACACAATTTGCTTATTGTAACATCAGCAGCATTTTCAACAACATTACTATTATTTTTAACCACCACATTTGTATATTTGGGTCTATTCAATGCACAAATGTTTACCTTTTTTGAAGTGGTATTTTACCCTGGCACACTAGCAATTTTACTTATAGAATTTATTATTGCATATCTAAATAAATCACGATATGTAAACTCTATAGAGTTTAAAGATATTAGGGAGGATGAATAATGAAAAACAAATACTCCCCAATAATTGATAAATTGGAATCAGAAGGCAACTTTGACCATCATGTAACGCCAGTTAGCAAAAATTATAGAGAGCTTGACCCAGATAAATTTGAATATTTACCAAAAAATGTTTTTTACCTTGTATGTCAATTATTACTTCGTGTAATATTATTTATATTTGTTCCATTTGTTACATTTTTTGGCCTTGGACTTAAAATAAAAGGAAGAAAAAATCTAAAAGCAATCAAAGGCAAAGGCGCAATAGTGGTATCAAATCATGTGCTTGCACTAGAATCACTTGCAATGCGTCAAATTAGATATTTTTCACATGTGTATTACATATCTTTGCAAGAAAATTATTTCAAAGGTATTGGTGGCCCTGCTCTTCAAATGGGCGGAATACTTCCACTATCACAAAATATAAAACTAAATAGAAAACTTGATGATAGCATTGTAAAAATTGTAAACAAAAAGGGTTTTATTATTACATATGCCGAGCAATCCTTATGGCCAAAATACACCAAAATTAGGCCACTTAAGCGTGGTGCATTCCTAACAAGTGCAAAACACAATTTCCCAATATTACCTGTGGTTGTATTATTTAATAAACCAAAGTGGTACGACAAAATATTTGGTCGCGACTTTAGTATGACTATTCAAGTTTTATCCCCTATCTTCTCAGACCAAAACAAATCGCTAAAAGAAAGCGTAGCCTATATGCAAGAGCACACGCATAAGGTTATGGTCGATTGTGCAACTGCACACTATGGTGTAGATGCAGATGCTACACATTATGTGTCAAAAAAACAAAAAGAAGCATAATATTATGCTTCTTTATTTTTTACATTTCTCTACCACCATTATGTGATGTTGGTGCATCTTTTGATACCATGTTATCTTTCTTGTCTTTGACAGTCGCTTCAGTTTTTGGTTTTATTGGACTTTCGCCATTTTTTAATGCTACATATTGTTCAAGCGTCAAATCACTATTTGTATTTACCAATTTTAGCCATTCGCCACTAACTTCCAATCCGTTAGGTAGCTCCACACTCTTAACCATTTTTAGTAATTCAGTATGTTCACTAATCCATGATTTAATTTGTCTAACTGTTTCTTCGCGAGCTTCTAACACTTTCATTTTGTTTACAAACTTACGATATTGATGTGAGTATGCTTTACCATTTTCATCAATATACAAATGTTCAGAAATGTAATCTTCTACAGTTTTGGTATAAATTTGATTAATTCGATATGTATTTAGTCCTATTTCACGAGCAACATTCAATTCTTCAATTTCATCAATAAACATTTCTGCTGATGTGGTGTTAAATTTGCTTTCCTTTAAATTTTCGTAATGTTCTCTTGTATGACAATCATTACCACCACCATCAATTATAAGAGAATTCTTAGTTGTTGGCAAATGACGTTTTCTTTCTGAATAAATAATGTTGTTTCTACTATTGCAAGCAATACCAATTAAAGTGTTTATTTGGCCATATGTCATTTTTGGATTTGTTTCCAAATACTTATCATTACTGCCTTGAATATCTACAACTTCGTTTATACAAAATCCATCAATGCCTCTATCTATAAATGATTGTATTGCAGGTAATAACTTATCTTCTGGGATTCTACGCAAATTTCTTGCAGGATGTGCCATAAGCACCAATGCCCCAGCATCATGTGCCGCTTCAAGCAATATATTAAATGGAACATCTAGTCGCTCCATTTCGGGTACTGCATTTATCATGCGTTTAAATTCTCTGTTGCTACTTGCAAGCACATTCTTTTCTTCTGGATATATTTGAAAAAATTCTTCAGTTAAATTATCAGTAAGAGCTTGTACATTTATGCCTTGTAATCTTTTGGTGTTAATAAATGCATTTATCTTTTCTGCTGGAAATTTCTCTTTAAGCCCTTTATAACGATACATATATTCAATATGTGCACGAGTGTAGTCAATATCGTTAATACGCTTTAATTGAAGTAACCTTTTAAATAAATTGTCTGTGTCAAGTCTTGGTGCAACTATCAAAAAGTGATATTTTGCAGGTCTGCCTTTGTCATTTACAAACTCTTCATCACGAGCAGTAAATTCACAGACATTAATATATTTTATTGTTTTACCGCTTGGCACTTCCAAACCAGTTAAACCTTTAAATGCATCTGAACTTAATTCAAAATATGCCTTATTTAATTGAGATTTTGCCGTATTTTGATATAATTCAAGTTCGGATTTTGGCAACTCGGCAAAAGGAACATCTTGTGTTGGATGATTGCTTAAATATTGTTGATACATAAGCACCTTCACAAGCTTTTTTGTAGCAATGTGATGGTGATCAGCAGGACCGCAATATTCATAGTCATTATTAAACCAATATTGCATTGCATATTCCCAAGACACAAGACCATCAGATAAATCTGTGTGCTCATGTATGGTTACTTGCTTTGCTGGTTTTGTTGCGTTTGCCATGTTACCTACCTCCCTTTTAAATTTATTCCATTATATCATCATCTT
>JAFZND010000059.1 GCA_017553065.1 Clostridia bacterium | reverse complement strand
GTTATTGGAAGCAATTTTATAATTACAAAAGAAGGAGCAGTGAGTCCATTTGCAATTAGTGGTTTAAAAATTGGAGACATCATAACACATATAGACAATATTGAAATATATGATGTTGGCGATGTAAATGACTATTTGGCTTCATATAGTAATGGAGAAATAGAATTAAAAATAAATAGAAATGGAGAATTAAAAACAATTTATATAACACCTGTTTTAGATTTGCAGAGCAATACATACAAAATTGGTCTTTGGCTCAAATCTGATGCTTCTGGCATTGGTACGCTTACATTTGTAAATGAAACTACGGGCAGATTTGGTTCTTTGGGGCATGCAATAACTAATAGTTCAAATCAGGTCTTTGATGTTACTGGTGGTGATATTTATGAAGCTAATGTGATTGGTGTAAAGAAAGGACAAATGGGGTCACCAGGTGAGTTGTTGGGTATTTTCAATACCACAAATCCACAAGGTAATGTGGATAAAAACACTAATTTTGGCGTGTTTGGCAGTGTAGTGCAAGATAATATACTAAATAATGATAAGCAAACAACAAACATTGGTGGTAGATTAACCGTAAAACCTGGTAAAGCACAAATTTTAAGTACTATTGATGGATATAATATAGAGTCGTTTGATATTGAAATAATTAAAACAAATTTTCAAAATACCGCAGAAGAGAAGAGTATGGTTTTAAGAGTAACAGACAGGCGATTGTTGGACAAAACAGGTGGAATTGTGCAAGGAATGAGTGGTAGTCCAATTATACAAGATGGTAAATTAGTTGGTGCAGTAACACATGTATTTGTAAATGATCCAACTAAGGGATTTGGAATATATATTGATTGGATGATAAATACCTAAATTGTACAAAAAATATATTTTTGTACTTGTTTTGTACAAAATAATTTACTTTTTACAAAAAATGTTATATACTCCCAGTGTAAACTGAGGAGAAAAGTATGGAAGAGAATAAAACAAATGTATTATTATTGGTAAAAAAAGATTGCGATTTTGCATACAATCTAAGAAAAGAATTACTAAAATATAATTGTGAAGTATCTTACATAAATGGATTTAACGAATTGATTAATAAGCTAATGCTTATTAGATCTAGTATTTTGTTTTTTAGTAAAGATACAATTGATGAATTTTATGCAATTACAAAATTTATGAACACTGATTTACTAAAAAGAAGTGCTATTGTATATGTTGGTAATAATTTTGACGATGTGAAAGAATATTGTAAAAACGAAAATTTTATTTATTGTGCCCCAAATCAAGTGGTGTCAATATTACAAAATATTCTGAATCATTATAAATTAATTTCGCACAGCAAACTTATGTGTGTAAACAATGAAAAATTGAATGTTGTGTTAAATAACTATTTAACAAAACTAGGATTTACTCAAAAGTGGGTTGGATTTAAATTTGCTAAAGAGTGTATATCTGTGTGTGTCAATAAAGATTTTAATCTTGGCAGTCTTACTACAGATGTTTATCCATATGTGGCAGCAAAAAATAATACTACTGCTTCAAATGTTGAAAGAAGTATTCGAAATGCAATAAACAAAGCGTATGCAGTAACAAAATTTAAAAATTGTGGGCTAGAAGAATTTTCTAGTGGTACAAGAAAAATTACAAATAGATTATTTTTGGCATGTTTATTAGATAAAGTCTCACAAGAAGAAATAATTAAAGAAGCAGAATATGCATAATAATTTTAGCTGTATCTAGCATATATTATACTAAGCAATTATTTGCTTAGTTTTTTTATGAAGTCAGTAAAATCTCAGCAAAATTCGTACAGAATTAAAAACTCATTATTCACATTTTTTAAAAAATATAAAACATATATTGTTACACTTTCAATTGCTTTAGTTGTTGGTATAGTAACAGGTATTTTTTCATGTTCTAAATATGCAGATGTTATAACTATTTCAAATATCCCAGATAAAAATATGGTTAAATTCTTAAGTGGGGACAGAGGAAGTATTGGCCTATTTTTTAACTATTTTATTTGTTATTCATTGCTAATAGCGGCAATCATTTTTTTGAATAATTCATTAATTTTTAACTTGCTTAATTATGTGTACTTTTTTGTTTTGGGATATATTCTTGGATTTACAATATTTGCCTTAATTGCATTATTTTCTTTTGCCGGCATTCTAAATGGTTTGATAGTAATTTTACCATTTGCTTTGGTTCTATATACAATACTCATAATACTCAGTAGTATGGCAATCTATAGATATAAAATATACAAAAAGTATGGCTGTACTTTGGGCAATATGAATTACACAAAAGTATATTTGATTATGTATGCATGCTTTGTGATTGTGTTACTAATTTGGTGTTTTGTTCTCCCGCTAGTTAAAATAACTATAATAGTATAATTAGTAGTTAATTTAGATTTTTTGTGGTACAATAAAAATGTATTAGAGGTAGATTTATGCGTACATTTTTGATTGTAATTGATAGTTTTGGCGTAGGTGAATTGCCTGATGCGTACAAATTTGGTGACGAAGGTAGCAATACTTTTGTTAACACTTATAACAAAGTAAAGTTTGAATTACCTAACATGGCATCTCTTGGTTTGTATGATATTGATGGAATATGTTTAAAACATAATGAAAAAGTGGTGGGCGATTATTGCAAATTAAAAGAATTTGCTCCTGCAAAAGATACCACTGCTGGTCATTATGAAATTAGTGGAATAAAACTAAAACATCCTTATCCTGTGTATCCAAATGCTTTTCCGGAAAAATTAGTTAAGAAATTAGAAAAAGCATGTGGAATTCATTTTATTGGCAATGAAGTAGCTTCAGGCACAGAAATTATTGCGCGCCTTGGTGAGCAAAGTTTGAAACAAAAGTGTGCCATTATTTATACTTCTGCAGACTCTGTGTTGCAGATTGCATGCCATATGAGCGTTCTTTCGCTTGATGAGTTGTATAAAGTATGTGAAATTGCAAGAAAGATAATGAAGGGTAAAAATTCTGTAGGTAGAATAATTGCAAGACCATTTGATGGAGAAGTTGGCAAATTCTATCGTACAGAATTCCGTAAAGATTATGCACTTAGTCCACCAAAACCAAGTATGCTTGTACATTTTAAAAAGAAAGGTTATGATGTAATTGGTGTTGGTAAGATTGAAGACATCTTTAATTTTGTTGGTATTACAGAAAGCTATCATACTCGTTCAAATCCAGAAGCAATTGCAAAAATGGCAGAACTAGTAAGAAAAGATTTTAATGGAATTGTGTTTGCAAATTATAACGATACAGATATGTTATATGGCCATAGAAACAATCCACAAGGATATGCAGATGCATTAGTTGAAATTGATAAGTCAATTCCAGACATTATTGCTAATTTGCATGATGAAGATATCTTAATGATTACTGCAGACCATGGTTGCGACCCTACAACTCCAAGCACAGACCATTCTCGTGAATACATTCCATTGATGATTTATTCTAAATCATTAAAACACGGAGTAAATCTTGGAGTGTTAGATGGATTTGATAATATTGCTAAGAGTATTATGGACCATTATGGAATAAAAAAATATGATAAATCTTTTTTAAGGAAGTTGAAAAATGATTAACGAAAAGCGCTTTAGAAAAACTACCGAAAAGCAAATTGAAAAAATTGTGAACAAAATAAAAAATTATATCACCGTTGCACCAGAAATTGCGATGTTTTTGGGTAGTGGTTGGGGTGAGGTAGTAGCAAGTTTGATTGAAAATCAAGTTGTTGTGCCTTATTCATCAATTAAGGGAATGCCAAAATGTCACGTTGTAGGTCACAGTGGTAACTTTATTTTTGGTAAACTTGCTGGTAAAAATGTGTGTGTAATGCAAGGTAGATTCCATTATTATGAAGGCCACGACATTCAAGATACAGTAATTTTGGTAAAAATAATGAATGCATTAGGTGTAAAAAAATTGGTGCTAAGTAATGCTGCTGGTGGTATAAACGAAAGTTATAAACCTGGCGACATTATGATTATTAACGACCACATCAATATGCTTTATGCAAATCCACTTATTGGTAATGTGGAAGATGATGGAACTGTTAAATTTACAGATATGTCTGAGCCATACAACAAAGAGTATATTTCCAAATTGAAATCAATTTGTGCAAAAGCTGGAGCAAAATGCCATGTTGGCACATATCTTCAAACATCTGGTCCAAACTATGAAACGCCTGCAGAAGTGCGTGCATTTAGAACGCTTGGAGCAGATGCAGTGGGCATGAGTACCGTATGCGAAGTAATTATGGCAAGATATTATGGTATGGAAGTTGCTGCACTATCGCTTATTACAAATATGGCAGCAGGAATACTTCCTAAACCACTTAGCCATGCAGAAGTTGTAGCTACAGCTAATGAATGTAAACCAAAATTGAAAGAAATTATACTAAATTTTGTTGCAAATATGTAATTTAAAAAAATGTATTTACATTTTTATAAACATTTAGTACAATATAACTAGTAAAGGAGTTACCTATGAAGAAAAAGGGATTATTCAAAAAACTAGCAACATTTGCCCTTGTTGGTGTCACAGCGTTGACATCAATTGTTGGATGCGCTCAATCCGATTATAGCGGTAGTCCTACTGCACAGCAGTATGCAGGAACAAGCGACCCAAATGAATTAAAAGATAAGGTTGAGTCTGCACAAAAAGCGGCTAGTGCTAAGCATATATATTCAGCGGTAAAACCTGATTTGTCTGGTATTGATGTTCAAGATACCGAGCAAATGAAAGAGAAAACAGCAGAATTTGCTAATACTTTGTTTGATGATGTATATGTATTTGTTGATCCGGGTGCAGATGGTAAATTTATAAATGATTATGTGTCTTCAACTTCTGAAGTAACTTTTGCAGAGCTTGTAAAAGCTGAAATAGATGCGTTTGGCCTTGATTTGTATACAAGATTAAATTTTGTATATGGAAACCCTGCTGGTAGAACTGATAAAGATATTACAAGTAGCTTGTATGGTTCAAATAAGTATGTGTCCCACCCAGTAAAGGCATTGATTGATGATAGGGGTAGTGAAGTAAATAGTTATAATTTGTCAGATATGGCACATGTGTCTTGGCTAGATAAATTATCTGAGACTTCAGGTACAACTAGCACATTGCAATTGTGGAATAGTATCGCAGGCAATAGGTATAGTATCACTGTAGATACAGAATCTAATCCAAAAACTGCTGTCGAGGATGGATACATTGCAGATAGTAGTTATGCGTGGGCATATAAAACTGCACTAACACAAGATGAAGAAGATATTATTAAATTAAATATTGCAGAAATATTAGCGGGGT
>JAFZND010000058.1 GCA_017553065.1 Clostridia bacterium | reverse complement strand
TTTACCATTTAGATAATCTTTTGGGTTCATGCGTTTGCCATTTTCTGGCTGGAACTCAGTAATGTTTACTGCCCCTTTACCACAACGAACAAATAAGCCAAGTTTATTTGAACTAACTACTATTTCGCCTGGCTCACCCTCGTTGCAATCACAGGTAACGCATCTAAACAATTTAAAATGTACGCCATTTATTACACATTTTGCTGTTTGCCATGGATTGAGTCCATGTATCATATTTGCAACACTTGTGCAATCTTGTGTCCAATCTATTGCCGACATTGTTGGCTTTAGCATTTTGCATTTTACAGCTAGCGCTTCGTCTTGTGGTGTGTATGTGGCAGTACCATTCTCAATCCTATCTAATGCATCTGTGATGCATTGGCTACCAAGAATGGATAATCTTTCAAACAATTCACCACTTGTTTCGTACTCTTTTACTGGTGTTTCACTTTTTAAAATAATTGGGCCATCATCCATGCCAATCATTGTTTTAAGTATAGTGATACCTGTAACCTTATCACCATTTATAATTGCCCATTGAATAGGTGCTGCGCCCCTATATTTTGGCAACAAACTACCATGAACATTTATTACACCATATGGGCATAAATCTAGTACTTCTTGGCTAAGCATTTGACCATAAGCACAAGTAACCATTATGTCTGCGCCAAGTTTAGATAATTCCTGCACACCATCACGACTAATTTTTTCGTATTGATACACTGGAAGACCTAGCGACAATGCAAGTTTTTTTACAGGTGTAGGCACCAATTTATTTGATCTACCTACTGCCTTGTCTGGTTGGGTAACAACACCCACTATTTTGTGTGTGGAATTATATATTGCTTGCAATGAAGGCAATGCAAAATCAGGAGTTCCTAAAAATATTACTTTCATATTATTTTTCTTCTCCTTTTTCTTTTTTCTTTGGCACATAGCGTTCTGTCATGATATCTGTGAAAACAATGCCATGAAGATGATCTATTTCGTGGCATATTGCTCTTGCATAATAATCTGAAGCGCGAACTGTTATTTCTTTACCAAATCTATCAAATGCCTTAACAATAATCTTTTTGGGTCTGTCTACATAACCCCAAACGCCTTTTACCGAAAGGCATCCTTCAAGATCATTGCATATACCCTTTTTGTAAATAATCTCTGGATTAATAAGTTCGGTGTAATTATTTTCGCCTGTATCAACAACGCAAACTTGCTTTAATATTCCCACTTGAGGAGCAGCAAGACCAACACCCTTATTGGCATACATCGTTTCGCGCATGTCATCGATAAGTGTGTGTAAATTATCATCAAATATTGTAACCTTTTTGCACTCTTTGTGTAAAAGTTCGTTTGTGTCAGGCAAAATATTTCTTAGTGCCATATAAGTTCTCCTATGTTGAAAATTTTTATGTTAAACTAAGTGGATTAATTTCTACAAATGTAGAAACTAATTTGTCGTGTACACTATCCACAACATTGTACACATGATTAATAATCTTATTGTCAGTATCTGTAAAGCGCATTACCAACTGATATCTATATTTGTTTTTAATTTTACCAACAGGCGATTTCATTGCCTCCAAAAAGTAAAATTTATCTTTATATTGCACTTTTAAATCTTTCAATTTTATAAACAAATTGTGAGCAAGTGCCTTTGCTTTATCGTCGCTACTACTTGTAACAAGCAAACGCAAAATAGTGCTAAATGGTGGGAAATTTGTTGTTTCACGCAAGTTGATTTCTTTGTCATAAAATCCCACATAATTATATGCTGCACATAATTTGTAAACATAGTGCTTTGGATAATATGTTTGAAGTATAACATCGCCATTGATATTTGCTCTACCCGCTCTGCCAGATACTTGTGTAACTAATTGGAATGTTTTTTCTGTTGCTCTAAAATCGCTAAAATACAAACTCAAATCACTATCAAGAATTCCCACTAATGCAACTGAAGGAAAATCGTGACCTTTGGCAATCATTTGTGTGCCCACAAGAATTGATGGCTTAGTTTCTCCAAATGCTTTGAGAATTTTGTAATGACTATCTTTTGTTTGAGTGGTATCGTTATCCATGCGGAATATTTTTAAGCCAGGATACAAATCGCGTAATAATTCTACAACTTGCTCTGTACCTACTCCGCCTAGTTTTATATTTTTGCTACCACACTTTGGACATTTGTTAATTACTTTAAATCGTTTGCCACAATAATGGCATTTTAATTCGTTATCTACTTTATGATAACTAAGCGAAATATCACAACTAGTGCAAGATGGTACATATCCGCAATCACGACACATCAAAAATGATGAAAATCCCCTGCGATTTATAAATAACATAGCTTGCTTGCCATCTGCAATTACACTGGATAATTTATTTACTAAAGTTTTGGAAAATGGTGTAATATTGCCAGATCTAAATTCACTGCACATATCCACTATTTCAATTGGTGGCATTGGTTTGCCATTTACCCTATTTGGCATCTCAATAAGATTAAACTTGCCTATTTTTGCATTATAATAATCTTCAATGGACGGCGTTGCGCTACCAAGTACTAATGGGCACTTGTTGTAATTTGCACGCTCCAAGGCCACATCAAATGTGTTATATCGTGGGTTACTATCGGAAATATAACTGCTATCATGCTCTTCGTCAATGATAATTATGCCTACATTTTCAAGAGGTGCAAATATTGCAGACCTTGCACCAATAGCAATCTTTGCTTCGCCTAAATGTAATCTGAACCATTCATCATAACGCTCGCCATCACTAAGTCCACTATGTAACACTGCAACAATACTACCAAAACGAGCAGTAAATATACCAATCATTTGTGGGGTAAGTGATATTTCGGGAACAAGCATTATTGCTGTTTTGCCTGCCTTTAACACTTTTTCAATGGCGTCAAGATACACTTCTGTCTTACCACTACCCGTTACACCATGAAGCAAGTGCACTTTTGGTGAACTAATTATTTGATTTACGGCATTATTTTGAGTTTCTGTAAGTTTTACTTTTTGTGTGGTCCTATTTAGTTTTGTTGCGTCAAAACGATTAACTTTGTTTTTGACAACACCAAACACACCATCATCTATTAATTTATTGATACTAGCATTTGAAAATTTGGATGCAAGCGCACTATAATTTGCATTGCCAACTTCACGCATATAAGCAATAGCACCAATTATATTTTTGGCATTGCTACGCACTGTAGGCAAATATTCAAGCGCCTTTTGTTCGTTTATAAACACCTTTTTCTCAATTTTTGCTTTTACCTTATTGCTTCTAATTTGGCTTGGAACAATTAGACGCAAACAATCAATAAGACGAAGATGATATTTTTCTTTTAAAATTAAACTTAAAGACAATAATTCTGGCTTGATTACATTAGTTTCATCTAATTTTTTGATAATTGGTTTTAGTTTTGCATTAGGCATAGATGAGCAATCGGCAATTTCAATAACATACCCCTCTATTGTGCGTGCACCAAATGGCAACAAGACCCTAGCACCCACAGTGATGTTAGAGTTATCAGGAATAAGGTAATCAAACACCTTGTCCACTTCGCTATTAGATACATCTACAATAACTTTTGCAATCATATGCAT
>JAFZND010000057.1 GCA_017553065.1 Clostridia bacterium | reverse complement strand
TATTTTTTTTATCTTTATTTCTTTCAATAATAAATAATATTATTTCCACAAAAGTTGCAATGGAAATAGCCACAACTAAGCTTACTGAAAACTTTCTATAATAGTAATTTAGCCACACAAAACTAATTGATAAAATGCAAATAAATCGAATTATGGCGGATATTGTATAATTTAAATATTTCATATTTAAGATATTTGTCAAAGATTGCAAATATTATACATTTGTGTTTGTTATTTATTTCACAATTTGATATAATGATTGCAGTTGATTTTACTTAAAATCAAAGGGAGAATTTATGGAATATCAAATTGTTGAGGCAACTCGCTGGTTACAAAGTCCATTTTTCGATGCGTTTTTCAACGTAGTATCATGGTTTGGCACTGAACTATTTTTCCTAATAGTTTTTGTTGGCCTATATTGGGCATACAAAAGAGAATATGCATTGAAATTTGGTTTGTTCTATTTGGTGTCAGTGGGTGTAAATAGTATTTTAAAACTCGCATTTAACCGCACTCGTCCAAATGGTGGCAAGCATTCATTTCCATCTGGGCATAGTCAAACTTTTGCAGTGCAGGGCTCTATGATTACATACGAAGTATTTAAGAACAAAGCATTTACAAAAGGTAGACGCATCACATTGTTACTTGACATAATTATTTCTTGGGTTGTGATTGCTTATGCAAGAATGTATTTGAATATGCACTTTTTAACAGATGTTTTGGGTGGATTATTTATTGCAATATTGCTTGTATTTGTTTGTGAATATCTTTATTCAGTAATACCTGCAAGATTTAAAACAATCAAGGTAAAGCACATTATTGAATATGTGTTGTTTGGTGTTTGCTTTGTGGCAATGATTGTCTTTTCAGTTGTAACACCACTAATGGAAAAGGTTATTACTGATGATAGTTTCCTTACTATATACTGGATGTTTGGTGCAGTGATGGGTGTAACACTTGGCGATTGGCTAAATGATTTGTTTGTAAAATATGATCCTAGTGTTGATAATGCATCTGCACGCGTGGTAAAATGTTTGCTAGGATTTGGTATTCTTGCGGTGTATTATTATTTCATAATAATTCGCTTTGCAAGTAGGTTGGCATATTTTTTGCCACCAGCATATTTGGTGATGATGTTCTTGGCAACATTCTTGCTACCACTTGTATTCAAAAAATGGTCTAATGAAGAAAAAAGAATTGATGAATTTGATAGGAGTTCAAAATAAGTCATGTATATTTACGATATTATAGAGAAAAAGCGTTATGGCAACGAATTAACAAAAGAAGAAATTGAATTTACAATTGCTGGCTTTGTTAAGGGTGATATAACAGAGGCACAAATGAGTGCCTTACTTATGGCAATCACCATAAATGGTATGACAGACAAAGAAGCATTGTGTTTAACAAAGACAATGCAAAATAGTGGTAAATCATACAAATTTCCTTTTAAGTCAGTAGATAAACACAGCACAGGTGGTGTGGGTGATAGTACAACGCTAATTGTGGTGCCTACACTTGCAGCTATGGGGCTAAGAGTATCTAAAATGAGCGGTAAAGCACTTGGCTTTACTGGTGGCACTATTGATAAGATGAAATGCTTTGATGGATATAATCCAGAGATGTCAGAAGAAAAGTTTTTGGATATTATACGCAAATGTGGATGTGTGATAATGAGTCAAAGTTCAGATATTGCCGTGGCAGATAAACTTATTTATGCTTTGCGCGACAAAACTGCAACAGTAGATAGTATTCCATTGATTGCAAGTAGCATTATGTCCAAAAAACTTGCAAGTGGTGCAGACACTATTTTACTTGATGTAAAATATGGCACTGGTGCATTTATGAAAACTATTGATGATGCAAAGAAACTTGCAAAACTCATGGTAAAAATAGGTAAGGCAGATGGCAGAAATGTAAATGCTGTAATTACAAATATGAATGTACCATTGTCTGATGGCGTTGGTTGCAATCAAGAAGTATATTCTGCAATCAAAGTACTTCATGGTGAAAATAGTAGACTTGCAGAGCTAAGCAAATATTTATGTGCAAAGCTTTATAGTGAAGCAAAGGGTAAACCATTTAATGAATGTAAAAAAATGGTAAGCGATGCCATTGCTAGTGGCAAGGCAGCAGAAAAATTGCGTGAAATGGTAATGCTTGGTGGTGGAAATGCAGATATTATTGACCACCCAGAAAAATTACTAATTAGTGATTACGTAGTAAAAGTTACATCCAAAAAGAATACTTATGTAAACAATATAAATGCATACAAAGTTGCTAAATTTGTAAATCACCTAAAAGATAGCGCAGTTGAAAAACAAAAATATCGTGCAGGTATAATGTTAAATGTACACGTTGGTGATGAAATTCATGAAAATGATACACTTGCAACAATTTATTCTTCACGCAAAGTTACAAATGAAATGATTGAGGAATTGTTGGCATGCTTTGAATTTAGTGACAAGTATTCATCTAATTACAAATTAATTGAGGAAAGTGTAAAATAATGGAATACATTGTGGACAATGTAAAACAAACAGAAGAATTGGCCAAAACATTTGCAAAGACACTTCGTGGTGGAGAAAGAATTTTGTTAAATGGTGACCTTGGTGCAGGTAAAACTACTTTCACAAAATTTTTGGCAAAAGCATTGGGCGTAAAAGAGGATGTTACAAGCCCAACTTTTACCATACTCAAATCATATAAAGGTAAGAAATTTCAATTAAATCATTTTGATAT
>JAFZND010000056.1 GCA_017553065.1 Clostridia bacterium | reverse complement strand
ACCATTATCAATTACGGTAATAGAATTGTCCTTGTGCATGATAACATCAATCTTGCTACCAAAGCCATTTGCAATTTCGTCAATTGAGTTATCTACAATCTCCCACAACAAATGATGCATACCCTTTTCGCCTGTTGTACCAATGTACATACCAGGTCTTAGGCGTACTGCATCTAATCCTTCTAACACTACAATATCTTTGGAATTATAACTTTTGCTCATAAAAAAATCCTTGTAATATATAATAAATCTAAATTATTATAACAAACAAAAATAATATTGTAAAATTGAAAACACATCAATTTGCAACATTTTTAAAATTATAATTATACATATTTTGTTATAAATATTCATAAAAAAATATTTAATTTTGAGCAAATAATTGTCCTTTATATTTCATATAACTAAATTAAGAGGTAATGTATAAAATGAAAAAAATTGTAATGTGTGGCGGTGGAACAGCAGGACATATCATGCCAAATATTGCTTTGTTCCCTGCTCTAAAAAATAAATATCAAATACACTACATAGGTGAACCAAATAGCATGGAATATGGACTTGTAAGCAAATATCCGTATGTTACATATTGGAGTGTGGCTAGTGTAAAATTTATTAGAAAATTTACATTGAAAAATTTGGCAATTCCATTTAAGCTTTACAAAGCAATCATGCAATGTAAAAAAATATTAAAAGAAATTAATCCAAGTGTAATATTTTCCAAAGGTGGATATGTTTCTGTTCCTGTAGTAATTGCTGGCGCTATGCTACACATTCCAATTGTTGCTCATGAATCGGACTACTCTATGGGGCTAGCAAACAAAATAATTTATCGCAAATGTAGTGCAATGTGTTTTAGTTTTAAAGCACTAACACTAAAATATGATAAAAAAGGAATATACACCGGCTCGCCTATTAGGCCAACATTAAATGTATTTCATCCAGAAAATATGGCTAAATTAGGCAAGTTTGACGAACATAAACCAAATGTACTTTTTGTAGGTGGCTCACTTGGTGCAAAAGCAATAAATGATGTGGTGCAAAGCAAAATAAATACACTTACAAAACGATACAATATCGTGCACATAGTAGGCAATGGCAATATGGTTAGCGAACGAAAATCGAATTATGTGCAATTAGAATTTTTAAACAATATTCAAGATGCATTTGCGTGGGCAGATGTAGTTGTGTCAAGAGCTGGCTCAAATGTGATATTTGAATTGCTATACTTATGTAAACCCATGATACTAATCCCATTACCAAAAGATGTATCGCGCGGTGACCAAATACTAAATGCGTACGATTTTGAAAAAAATGGCTACGCAAAGGTATTATTACAAAGTGAACTAAATGAAATTACACTATCCAACACCATTGAAAAAGCGCTTCAAGACAAATCAGGTATGGAATTAAAAATGAAAAAAGCAAACAAAGATATTGGAAACAATCTAATCATTGAACAAATAGATAAATTTGCAAAAAAAGAGTGAGAACATTATACTCACTCTTTATTTTTATAGAACATTTGTTTGATATTTCACATTGTGTGTGATATAATATGCTATATGAAAATGGATATCGCACTAGGTATACTATTTACCCTACCATCAAAGGATGATGCAATCACAGCAAGTGAGATTGCCAACAAATATACAATATGTACACGTACTGTTTATAGGTATGTGAATTTTTTAGATTTGGCAGGAATACCAATTGTAACCAAAACAGGCAAAACAGGTGGAATAAAAATATTAAACAGTTTTAGTCTAAAAAATATGTACTTTAATAATTTAGAATTACTTACACTTATTCAAGCATGTGGCGTAATTCAGAATAAACAAATACAAACTAATCTGCAAACAAAATTACTATATTTGCTACACAAACACACATAATATTTATGCGCTTTTTTGCATAAATATTATTTTTTAAGTATATTCAATTCACTTTGCTTTAGTACATTAGAATTAAATGTGGATACAAAATTTTTATCAATATTATACTCTTCAATAGCACTATGTATTAGGTGTGTAATTAAATCCTTAAACGATATATCAAACAAGTAATTTGCCATGCTTCCTGGCACTGTATTTATTTCATTTAGATACACCTTATCTGCCACAATATAGTCAAAGCGCACAACACCATTTAGCCCTAAGTGCCTATATACTTTTGTTGAGCAATCTTTTAGGTACATGGCAGTTGCCTTATCAAGTTTTGGACGCACACGATGTAAGTTTTCCATACCCTTGGATTTACCTATATATTTATTTTCAAAACTCAAAATATCAGATGTTTTGAGTGGCTCTTCTATGTGCGAAATATGTAATTTTTTATCATTATAAAGTGCAATATTTAATTCTTTAAAGTCACTTAAATACTTCTCAATTAGCAATTTTTTATCAAATTTTAATGCATTTTCAATACATTTTGATAAATTTTTGCGTGTTTTACATATCTCAATTCCAATTGATGACCCAAGGTTTGCAGGTTTAACAATAAGAGGCAAACTTACACTATCCAATATCTTTTTTATGCACTTAGATTTGGACTTATTGTACTCATCACAAGTAACACTTACATAAGGCACATAATTTACACCCATCGAATGTAGCACATCTTTAAATATCACTTTGTCACAAGCAATTGCACTAGGTAACATATCACCACAAGTGTATGGTATGCCGGCAAATTTTAGCACACCACTAATTAGGCCATCTTCACCATTTTTACCATGCATACAAACGACCGCACAATTTATGTGAATTTTTTTAGCAAATATGTTACCTATTTTTATACATCCACTATGCCCCTCAAAAATTACGCGTTTGCCAGTTGGATTTAATCTAAATGTATTTATATCAAAAAATTTTTTACTTGTTATTGGAACACCTTTTTTAGTTATATACACCGGTATTACATTGAATAAATATTCATCTATATTGTTTAGTGTTTGAACACCTGTAATTATTGATATGTCATGCTCTGTACTTACTCCACCAAAGAGTACAATTATGTTTTGTTTCATTTATCACCTCTTACAAATAATTATCTGGTAAATCATTTTCAATAAGTAGAATATCATCTTTTGTAAGAGTTTTTAATGTGCTTGATAGTGTGGCATTTGTATAAATATCTTTCAAACTCATTCCACCATCAACAAGTCCCCTTTTTAGCGCTAACATATTTTCGCGATTAGCAATATATACCCTATCCACTTTTGAAGCCATATAAACTCCATAATTGTAATTTTCGCTATATTGCAATTTACCCAATTCCACCATCCCTGGCGTAAGTACTATTTTATGCTTTTTATCAAATAAATTCATGTTGTCTATTGCTACTCTTGCACTATATGGATTGCTATTATATCCGTCATTGATGATAATTGCACCACTACTATGTGGCATCACTTCCATTCTTGCGCTAATTTGTGATAATTCCTTTACTCCATCAATAATTTGTTGCTTAGATAGTTTTAATTTAATTGCCACAGCCACTGCAAGCAATATATTTGTTATATTTTGCAAGCCAATTAGCTTTGTTTTTAGTGTAACAAAGGTTTTTCCATCTTTTACTACATCAAACGTAGTACCCGTAGGATTAGTGCCAATATTTGTTGCCACCAATTCACCGCCTTTTAGTCCACAGGCAATTTTAGTATCCTTGTAACCCATATAAATCTTTTTTAAATACTCATTATCCGTGTTAAATACAGCAAAAGTATTGTTTCCATATAAGTTATTTACCAATTCACTTTTGGCCTGAATAACATTATCAATACTTTTAAAAGTGTTTATATGTGCCTTGCCAATACTTGTCATTATGCCAATATTTGGCCTAAATTTTTTACATAGATATTTGATGTCGCCAACTTTATTTGCCCCAAATTCCATAATAAACACATCAGTATCGGCAGTTAGCATCTCTCTAATAGTTTTAGTAATTCCCATTGGCGTATTGTAACTGCCTGGAGTTGCAATAACTCTATACTTTTGTGACAAAATTGTTTTTAGTATAAACTTGGTACTAGTTTTGCCATAACTACCTGTAATGGCGATATTTGTAATGCCACCATGGTTTTTTAAAATTTTTACAGCATCACTAATGTAATGCATTGATATTATCTTTTCAAATGGAAATAGCAAAACACAAGCCAAAAACACCGAAAACAATACAACTAGTGGAAATACATACACAAGTCCAAACAACTGATTAAAGCCGAATATTATGTGATAACAAAAATAACTAATGGCACAAATAGAAATTACTAAACTAAGTGTGTATATTCTAATGTATCGTTTAGTTAGTTTTACAGATACTTTGTGATTCGATTTACTGCTAGATAACACAAATATTATGGCGCCAAATGTAAGTATTTCTGCGAGCAAAAACACCCACATTATAGAATTACCAACTAAAAACAAGTTAATAATTTCACTAATTACGCATGGTGTAAAATATATAGCAAGTACATCAATGCTTTGTTTGTGCACAAGTGTTTTTACATTTGCAAAATGATTGTAGCCATTTAGTTGCAAATAATATGTAATACCATTTAGTACATATAGCACAAACATTGCACTACAAATTAGTAACAGTACATGTAGTACATAATTCATAACTCTTTATCTCCCAAAAACAAAATTATTAAGTGATGCACAAAAATTGTAATTACCTACATACACAAAGTGATTTGATTTATAAAAAATAACTCTGCTATTAGCAATATTGCGATTCAATCGCCTAGCCATATAGGTAGGAGTTGTTTTGTCTTTTGTACCCCAAACAATAAGTGTTGGGCAAATTATTTTTTGCGTTAAATAATCAAGATATTGATTTACAACTTTTGTCATTGTTATTCTAAGCCAACTATTTGCCTGTTGCCAATCTTTACTGCCAAATTTTTTAAGTACACGCGGTGGTAACACATGTATTTTTACCATATATTTACAAAATTTATATGATTTTACTTTAATTTTTGTGAATAACATATGTTTTGGTTTGAGTCCTGCCGAAGATACAAGAACTAATTTATTTATTTTCAAATTAAAAATTGATGACAAAATTATTGCAATTCTGCCACCAAAAGAATGACCAACCAAAGTAAAATTATTTATACCATGAGATACAAAAAAAAGATACAACTGCATCGCATAATCATAAGTATCCATTGGCATTGGTAGCTGTGTGGCTCCAAAGCCATACAAATCAATAAGGTAACAAGTGCAATTTTGCATTGAATTCGCAATAGGCACAAATGTTTTGCCATTTGCTCCCCAACCATGCAAAAACACAACCTTATGTTTTCCATTACCAATTTTTAAATAATTTAACTTATGATAAAGCAATTATTGTACCTCTAAATTGTTTACAAATATAATTGCATCACTTCCATCATGATAATATTTTTTTCTTTCACTGATGGGCTTAAATCCACATTTTAAATAAAGCTGCCTTGCAGGTGTATTTTGTTTT
>JAFZND010000055.1 GCA_017553065.1 Clostridia bacterium | reverse complement strand
TTTAATTCAAAACTAAAAGAATTAGACAAATTATCAAATAGTGAAATTATGTCTAAGTTACAACCACAAGATTTAATTAAATATGGTCTTATTCCAGAGTTTGTGGGGAGATTACCAATCGCAGTTGGCCTAGATGAATTAGATGAAAAAGCATTAGTGAGAATACTAACTGAGCCAAAAAATGCCCTAATCAAACAATATGGTAAATTGCTTAATATAGATGGAGTAAAGCTCCATTTTGAGCAAGAAGCAGTAAAATTGATTGCAAAGCAAGCCATAGAACTTGGAACTGGAGCAAGGGGACTAAGAACAATTATTGAAAAGAGCATGCTAGATACAATGTTTAATGTGCCTAGTGACAAAACTATTGACAAAATAGTGGTAAAAGCAGTTAATGGCAAACTAAAATATGAAATTTCACACAAGGCAATAGCATAAAATTCAAACACACCTTAGGGTGTGTTTTTATTTGTAATATTGACTTATTTGTGATACCATAATGCTGTAAAGGGGTAAACACTTATGAAAATATCAAAAAGTGAATTTACAATTTCTGTTGCTCATCCAAAAGATATTGTGCAAGATGAATTGCCACAAATTGCATTTGTTGGACGCAGTAATGTTGGTAAATCTAGTTTAATTAATTGCCTTACTGGTAATGGTAAACTTGCTAGAACAAGTTCCACACCAGGTAGAACAAGACTTATTAATTATTTTTTAATAAATAATAGTTTTTATTTTGTGGATTTACCAGGTTATGGCTTTGCCAAAGCTAGTAAAATGGAAATAACGAGTTGGCAAAGTATGATAGAACCATACATAAATAACAATAACAAATTGCAATTGGTGTGTTTGCTAGTGGATAGCAAAGTGGGTGCAACTGATGATGACAAACAAATGATGAAATATTTATCATATTTTAGAGTTCCTTATGTTATTGTTGCTACAAAAGTAGATAAATTTGGTAAAAGTAAAATTAAGCCAAGATTATCTGAAATTGCACTAGACCTTGGCCTTGGTCCACAAGATGTGTTTGGAGTAAGTGCGGTTTCAAAATATGGTAGTGTACAATTGTTAGAAAAAATGGACCAATTTATTGAATAGTAATTTAAAAGGGAGCAATAATGCTCCTTTTTTGCACAAAAAAACAGAATAATGAATATAGTGTAGTATTGAGTATTATTAAAATTGAAGGAGGTATCACTATGTCATTTTATTCTGGAAATAGACAAGGTTGCATGCCAGGTCCAATAAATGGTAACCCATTAAATGGTTTGTGTGAAAAAGCATGTATTCAAACAACAAAAGTGTTTGACGCATGCATGAAACAAATTCAAGAACAAAATTTGCGTCTTACCATTACACCTGAAGGTACATACACAGATCCACTTACATTCGTAAGTGTAACTCAAAATTTAAGTGATGTAACACTAACAAATTTAAGTGTAGATAGATTTGAAGATCGCCCATGCTTTGCGCGTGTTACTGGTGATGTAAATATTCCTATTACAATCACATTTACCGACGCTACTGGCGCTACAGGAACAGGCACTACAACAATTACAATCAATCAAGATGTAATTCTTTATGTGCCACAACCATCCATTGTGCCATATAGAGTAGTTGCATTTGCATCAGTACTTGGTGTAGACGGTGATTATGTTGGTGACAATGTGTTTGAACTTGATGCATGTATCACAGTAATTTTAAGAGTAGTTGTAGATGCAGAAATTTTAGTGCCAAGTTATGGCTATTGCAAAATTCCACAATGCCAAGAATTTACACAAGATGTATGCAGTGGATTCTTTGATTTGCCATTGTATCCAACACAACAACCTGTGTCGAATAATTAAAGCATATAAAAATAATCGTCCCTATAGGGACGATTTTTTTGTTGTGATATCAATAGTAATTTGATATAATATAGTCATGAAAATATTTGCTATTTCGGACTTACACTTGAGCATCAATAATCCAAAACCAATGGATATATTTGGGCCAG
>JAFZND010000054.1 GCA_017553065.1 Clostridia bacterium | reverse complement strand
CACTCTGTAAGTGTGTCCACTTTCTAAACTAGAAGGATTTGCCCAAGCTGAGCCACTAACTGCGCCCGTTGCCTTGATTACTAATGGTTTTGTATTTACCATATTTACATTCAATGTACCTTTTGCAAGATTTACTGTTGATACATAGTCACCATCATAAACTGCAGAACCTGTTACAACATCTTTTACAGTGATGTTTACAGTTGAATTGTCTGTGCTTGTTACATCAAATGGAACTTTGTTTGTAGTAAGGTCTAATTGAGCTTTACCATTTAATCTTACTCTTGTTACAAGTGCTGCAACATCATCACCTGCATATGTGCTATTTGCAACCACTTTACCTCTGTTTGTGCTAAACACTGCTGATTTTGAATAATCTTTTGCAGTGATATCACCATAAGTTGTGTGAATTTCTAACCCTTTTTCACATTTATCTACAACTACATTTCCATGGCCACCATGCAAATAGGTTGTAACTTTTGATGTGCCGACTGTAATGTTACCATAATCAGTTTTTACACCAAGCTCGCCATTTTGTGCTGTGCCAATTGTTACTTGAGCATTTTCGCTAATTACACTTACTTGGCCTGCAGCATCAAGTACTTCATTTACTCTAAATGCACCACTTACTGATTGATATGATACACTGTCTGCAGTTGTAAGATTTTTTGCAGAGAATAATACATTATCACCAGAAATTTCTAATTTGCCATTAATGGTTAAATTATCAAATAAGAAATCTGCCTTTTCACCACTAAGTGCTAAAGCACTATTAACTGTAGTAGGAATACTTGTAAAATCAAATTTACCTGATTTTGTGCTAATATTGAAGCTATCCAATACCATGCTTGTAGGTTTTGCATTACCTGATGCCACTGTACCTACACCAAACAAACTTAAATCACCTTTAGTTGTTGTTAGATTCAAACTGCCAACATTAATAGCTCCTAGGAAATTATTGTCTGATTGTGTGCCTTTAATCTCGATATCGCCTCTTTCAGTTTTTACTGTGATATTGTATTTAATGTTCTCACTTCCGCCTTGAACATTACCACCATCTAATTGTTTGCGAGGAACTTTAACAACCATCACACATTTATCGCTATAATTAATTGCACCTTCTACACCTTCTGCAGATACAGAATAGTTGTAAGTGTGTGTTGCGTTATTAAAACTTGTTTTTGCTTCGTGTACTGTCAACTTTCTATTGCCTTTGTAAAAGCCATAGTAATTGCTGTACACAGTGGACACTATTGAATTAGCAGTATCAGATTGGTCTGCTTCAATGCGCACACCAATTCCTTCTGTAACTTCAATATTCAAATTGACAGTTTCAGTTTTGTATTCTGTATCAAGCTCATGAATAATAGTAGTTTGTGGTACTACATCTTTTACATTGTACACAAATCCATAGCCAAATAACTTGAATGATGGAATTAAAAACATAAATCCCATTAACAATATACCAATGCACAAAACTGCACCAATTGCAATTAGTGTATACATAGCTATACCCTTTAATATTTTCATGGTTAGTTACCTCACATATTAATAATTCTACTTTAATTATATAGTAAGATTTGTCAAAAATCAATAGAAAAATTATCGAATAATTAAATAATTTAATTATTT
>JAFZND010000008.1 GCA_017553065.1 Clostridia bacterium | reverse complement strand
TACTTGAATACCCCCTTATGCATATTTTATCAAACGGGGGGGTCAATTATATTAAACACATGATTTATGCGATAGGTTTTAATCTTCATAATGAAGTGTATAAAAAAGTAAAAAAGACGCTAAATCAAGCGTCTTTTATTTACTCATATTAGTCAAGTGTTACATAGTATGTTTCGCCACTTTCTGTGGTACCATAGCTTACTGCTGCACTTGATGTTTCTGAAGCACCTTCTTCTGTGGTTGAAGTATCAGATTCTTTTGCTCTTTCAAGAACTTTATTTAGAATTTCTTTTAAGTCAACTTTCTTTAAGTTATCGCCAACAAATGTATCAACATATTTGTATACCCAGCCGGTAACTTTTGTGCTTTGAACTGCTTCTTCTACTTTTTGCATTGCAGGAAGACTAGATAACATACTGATTGTTCCAAGTGCTGCTGCGATAATTACGCATGCTTTTGCAAGACCAAATGCCAAACCAAGTAATCTATTTAGGCCAGACAATGCAGTGTTGTTTTTGGTTGCGCTGTCAAATATTTTTGCAAGAATCCAAATAATAACTTTAACAAGTATGAATATTACGATGCCAGTGGTTACGATTGATAAGAAACCAGCTGCTTGTGCGTGTGTCAATTGTTGACCAAATACATTTAATGGATCTGGTTGACTACTCAAAGCCTGTTTGTACCATTTGATTAGTGGTAATACTGTATTTACAAGCGCACTAGCTGGACGAGCAAGCCATACAGCAAGACCTACAGCAGCGGCAGTAGAGACAAGTCTCAATACACTTTCAAAAAATCCTTTTGATAAACCCATTAATGCATAGATTACAATAATTGCAATGAATATTGCATCAATCCACCAATAACTCATAATAAATACCTCGCATATTTATAATTATACCTATATATTATCACATAAATAAGGCTTTGTCATTATTTTTTTTGATATTTTTTGCTAAATAGTGCGCGCGCGTGTTATCTAAATATGTTTTGTTGGCAATAATTTCAAAGTGGGAGAAAGGGGAAATGATGATAGATACAAACTCAAAAAATGGCTACAATTCGGTCGCTTTTGCATTAACAGAATACATTGTAAATCAAAGTAAAATGCCGGTAATTTTGTGTGTGGGGTGTGATAGAGTTGTTGGCGATAGTTTGGCGCCAATGGTGGGTGAACTTCTTAAAAACAAATACATGTTGCCAACATATGTGTATGGTGACCTAGAAGTAAACATTACCGCACAAAACATTTTGAAAGTGTTGAGTAAGATAAAAGAGTGGCACAAAGATGCACCAATAGTTGTGGTGGATGCTACCCTTGGAAGTAGTGATGAAGTTGGATGTGTGCATTACTACAAAGGTGGATGCTACCCTGCTGGAATATATACACAAGGCGTAGGTAAAATAGGTGATTATTGCATACTTGGAGTTGTGGGAGAAAAAGGAACAGATAAAGCAAAATTTTTACATGGAATTAATTTAAAAATTGTAAAAAATTTAAGCGAAGAAATTGCCAAAGCAATTTGGTGTGCGTTTAGGTATAGTGATGCCATAGTCGACAAAGTTAGACATGGTATGGTGGTGTAATAACTTCAAAACAACCATAAAATAATTGTATAAAATGTTTATCTATGATAAACTATTACTGCAAAACTCATATTGGAGGAAGATTTTATAATGGACAAACGCGCAAACAGATGGGGTAAGATTGCAGCATTCATATCGATAATTGTAGTACTTGCAATTATTTTTTATATAGCAAATTCAGGCAGCTCTGGTCAGGTGCTATCGTATAGTAAGGCAGTGGAACATGTAAAGAATGGTGAGATTGCCGAGGTATATGCAGAAAGTGGCGTGGCAAAACTACGTAAACGCGTGGATGGTGTAGATTCAAGACTATTTCCAAAATATGCCGATTACTATTTTGAGTTCACTAGCTGGAACCAATTAAACTTCATTGAAGAATACAACGAAGAACTTCGTGTAAAATATACTGATGAGCACACTGGTGAATTGTCACCACAATATGCCAATGAGTGTATTGATTTAACCTTGAAAAATCCAAGAGCATCATTTATAGAAACTATCACGCCATACATTTCAATTATTGTGATGATAGTAATTGGAATTATGCTATTTAGATTGTTTAGCAACAAGGGTGGCGGAGTAAACAATTTTGCCAAATCTCATGCTAGAATAGTAGAAAAAAGCAATATTAAATTTGATAATATTGCAGGTGCCGAAGAAGAAAAAGAAGAAACAGCAGAAATTGTGGAATTTTTGAAAAATCCAGGCAAGTTCAAAGCATTGGGTGCAAGAATTCCAAAAGGAATATTGCTTGTAGGTAATCCTGGTACTGGTAAAACATTGCTTGCAAAAGCAGTTGCTGGCGAAAGTAATGTGCCATTCCTATCTATTAGTGGTAGTGACTTTGTAGAACTTTATGTCGGTGTAGGTGCAAGCCGTGTGCGTGATTTATTTGCCACAGCAAAGCGCAACGCCCCATGTATTGTGTTTATAGATGAAATTGATGCAGTTGGTCGTCAACGTGGTGCAGGTCTTGGTGGCGGAAATGATGAAAGAGAGCAAACATTAAATCAATTACTTGTTGAAATGGATGGCTTTGAGAGTAATGAAGGTATTATTGTTATGGCTGCAACAAATAGGCCAGACGTATTAGACCCAGCATTGCTCAGACCAGGCAGATTTGACAGACAAATTGTTGTTAATATGCCAGATATCAAAGAAAGAGAAGCAATACTTAAAGTAC
>JAFZND010000053.1 GCA_017553065.1 Clostridia bacterium | reverse complement strand
ATCACGCTGAACGCCTTCTCTGCTTACATCTGGTCCTTTCTGAGTAGAACCTTTTGATGCAATCTTATCAATTTCATCAATAAACACAATACCTTCTTGTTCAGCACGACGTATTGCTTCAGAATTTACTGAATCATTATCAATAAGTTTATCACTTTCTTCTTGCAACAATAATTCAAATGCATTCTCCACAGTCATTTTCTTTCTCTTGCGTTGTGGTGGGAATATACTACCAAGCATTCCTGAAATATCTAAGTCACCAGCGCCCATACCAGGCATTACACCAATTGCTTTTGCTTGTTCTGCTACAGCAATTTCTACTTGGCGATCATTATATTTGCCAGCTTTGATATCTTGAACTAATTCATCTCTATTAATATCCTTATCTGGACTTTCCAAGCGCAATTCATTTGCAAGGATATCAGCAAGTTTATTTGCAACTTGTTCTCTTGCTTTTTCTTGTACTTCTCGCACTTTTTCTTCTTTTACAAGACGAACAGAAACATCAACCAAGTCTCTTATCATGCTTTCACAATCTCTACCAACATATCCTACTTCTGTGTATTTAGTTGCTTCAACTTTGATAAAAGGTGCTTTCACAAGTTTTGCAAGACGCCTTGCAATTTCTGTTTTACCAACACCTGTTGGACCTTGCATAATAATATTTTTTGGTGTTATTTCATCACGAATTTCTTTTGGCAACTGACTACGTCTATATCTATTGCGAAGTGCAACAGCTACTGCACGCTTTGCGTCAGCCTGACCAATAATATATTTATCGAGTTCATTAACAATTTCTCTTGGAGATAAATTCATAATTATTTAACCTCCTCAAACACAAAATTGTGATTTGTGTAAATACATAAATCTGCTGCAATTTGCATTGATTTTTCAGCAATTTCATGTGCAGAAAGTTCTGTGTTTTGCAATAAAGCACGCGCTGCAGCATATGCATAGTTTCCACCAGAACCAGTAGCAATTACATCACCTGCTGGTTCAACAACATCACCATTGCCAACAATAAAATACATTTTTTCTTTGTCAGCAACAATTAGATTTGCTTCTAGTTTTACTTTTTCTTCTCTAAAACTAATTCCTAGTTCCACTGCACTACGCATAAGATTTCCGCTATACTTTTGAAGTAATTCTTCAAATTTGTTATACAATGTAAAACCATCTGCAACAGAACCGGCAAAGCCCAAAATAACTTTGTCGTTATATAATCTACGAACTTTTTTAACATTTCCTTTTAGGCAAATATCGCCAAGCGTTGCTTGTCCGTCTGCTGCAATAATGGTTACTCCATTACGCTTTATGCCTAGTATTGTTGTTCCTTTTATATCCATTGTTTTCTCCTATAATTCATTTTTATTATAACACCATTATTGCAATTTACTAGTGTAAATTGACCATATTATTTAAAATTTCAAATGATTTATTTGCAATTTTAGTATTTTTTACTTGTTTATCTTTATCTTTTAAATTATGTGCAACTATTCCCATATTGCTACTCATTGGTTGAAAATTCTCACTGCTTGCATTTTCCAAATAGTTAGATAATGCACCTATCATTGTAGTATTGGGGAAATCATAAAGTGGTTTATTTGATATTAAATTACATAAATTTAATCCAACAGCAAGCCCACTAGAAATACTTTCGATATATCCTTCCACACCACTAAGTTGACCAGCAACAAATATATTTGGATTAGATTTTAATTGATAAAATCTATTTAGTAATTTTGGTGCGTTGATATATGTATTTTTGTGGCAAGAGCCAAATCGCACAAATTCTGCGTTTTGCAAGCCAGGAATTAATTTAAAGATCCGTGATTGCTCGCCATATGTAAGATTTGTTTGGAATCCAACTATGTTATAATAATCACCCATAACATTTTCTTTGCGTAATTGAACAACAGCATATGCTCCCTTATCTGTTGCAGGATTTTTTATTCCAACCGGTTTTAATGGACCATAACGCATTGCATCTACTCCGCGCTTAGCAAGTACTTCAATTGGCATGCACCCTTCAAACACTTTAGAATTTTCAAAATCATGTAATTGAACAATTTCACCATTAATTAGTTGTTGATAAAAATTTAAATAATCTTCTTTTGTAAATGGACAATTAATGTAGTCATTGTTACCCTTGCCATATCTATCGCCTTCAAAAGCAACATTAAAATCAATACTTTCTCTGCTTACAATTGGAGCAATTGCATCAAAGAAATACAAATAATTATCGCCAAATAATTTTGCTAGTGATTTTGATAGATTATCAGATGTAAGTGGCCCTGTGGCAATTACAACATAACCTTCAGGCAAACTAGTTATTTCCCCTTCAATTATGTGCAAATTTTTGTAACTTTTTAATTTAGTAGTTACAAGTTCACTAAACTTGTGTCTATCTACAGCAAGTGCACTGCCTGCTGGCACGGCACACTCATCTGCGCATTTAATAAGCAAACTATCAAGAATACGTAATTCTTGCTTTAGCATACCACCAGCAGTGGATATTAAATTGCTTTTTAGTGAATTGGAGCAAACAAGCTCAGCAAAGTTTTTATCTTTGTGTGCAGGGCTAAATTTTGTTGGTTTCATTTCATACAAATCAACTTCTATGCCTTGTTTTAACAATTGATAAGCACACTCACTCCCTGCAAGTCCTGCTCCAATAATACTAACCTTCATCTTCTTCTTTAATTTCCTTACTTATTGATTGTCTGTATTTACACTTAGAATTACTGCACTTTTTGATTATTTTTTCGTCAGTTTCTTTCATTGTCATATAACTACCACAATCTGGACAATGTTCTGCACAAATTGGGTCCCAGCTTACAAAATCACATTCAGGATATCCTGTACATCCATAAAATACTGAACCTTTTTTGCTGTGTTTTTGTATAATTTTTTTACCACATTTTGGACAAATACCACCATCAACTTCCAACTGCTCAATATTTTTACATTTTGGATAATTACTACATGCTAAAAATTCTCCAAATTTACCTGTACGTATCACCATTTTGTGTCCACACTTAGAGCAAACAATATCTGTTTCTTTTGCTGGGGCTTTAAAACTAGCATTATCTCTATCTGCAACTTTTAATTGCGATTCAAAATCTTTATAGAATGACGCTATTGTATTTTGCCAAGATGTACCCTTATTTGCAATATCATCGAGCTTAGTTTCCATATCTGCTGTGAATTTCACGTTCATAATACTTGTAAAGTATCTTTCCATAAATTCACACACTTTGTAACCCAATTCAGTAGGAACAAGTGCTTTTTCTTTTGGCTCAATATATTTTCTGCTAAGCAATGTTTGAATTGTTGGTGCATATGTTGCAGGCCTACCAATTCCCTTATCTTCCATTTCTTTAATAAGCGTGCCTTCAGTATATCTACTTGCAGGCTTTGTAAATTTTTGTTTAGCATCAATATCTTCCAGATTTAATTGTTGACCTTTTTCTAGTTTTGGTAATTTTGCATTTAAATCTGTCTCGTCTTCATCTTCTTCGGTAGCCTTTTTCTTTTTGGATTTTACTGCATCATGATAAAGTTTTGTGAATCCATCAAATACTTCTGTTCTGCCACTTGCTTTTAATTCACATTTACCATTTTCAATAGTTACATTCACAGAATCATATTCTGCATCAGCCATTTGACATGCCAAGAACTTATTGTAAATAAGCTCATACAATCTTGCAAGTTTACTCTTAGAGCCATTCTCACCTAATAATTCTTTAAACTTTGCAGGTGTCATATCAAGATTGATTGGCCTAATTGCTTCATGGGCATCTTGTGCGCTGTCTTTAGTTTTATAGTAATTTGGTTTACTTGGTAAATATTTTTCACCATATGTTTTTCCAATGTAATTTCTTGCCATCGCAATTGCTTCTGGAGCAATACGCACACTATCTGTACGAATGTATGTTACAAGAGCAGTTTTACCCTCACCCTTTAACTCAACACCTTCATATAATTGTTGCGCAAGACTAGACACTTCTTTACTTGTCATGCCATTTTTAATACCATCTTGTTGCATAGAACTTGTGGTATATGGTGCGCTTGGATGAGATTTTGCTAATTTTTTAGTAATATCTTTTACTACAAAATCATTTTTCTTTAAATATTCTACTACGCCATCTTTAATGCGTGCATCACCAAACAACTTTCCAGCATCTTTGCCTTTGATTTTGCTTAATTTTGCTTTAAATAAGTTATCCTTTGAATCTGTGTAAAGATTAGCAAAAATATTGTAATATTCTTCTGGTTTGAAGTTTACAATTTCATTTTCTCTATCTACAACTAATTTTAATGCCACAGATTGAACACGACCAGCTGACAAATTTGGTTGAATCTTCCTACAAATAATTGGAGAAATCTTGTAACCTACCAATCTATCCAACACTCTTCGTGCTTGTTGAGCGTCTACAAGTTTTTGATCTATTGCTCTTGGATTTGCAATAGCTTCGTTCACTGCGTGCTTTGTAATTTCGTTAAAAGTTATTCTCACTGGCGCATCTGCATCCATATCAAGAATTTTGCTTAAATGCCAACTTATTGCTTCACCTTCTCTATCTGGGTCGGTTGCAAGATAAATATTTTGTGCACGAGCACTCTTTTCTTTCAATCTACGAACGACATCTTTTTTATCTGGCATAATATCGTATTTAGGTTTAAAGTTGTCAATTACATTTACACCAAGTTCTTTTTCTGGCAAATCACGTACATGACCCTTAGTTGCAAATACTTCATAGTCACTGCCCAAATATTTTTTTATGGTGTCTTGTTTACCAACACCCTCAATGATAACTAATTTCATTTAGTCCCCCCTTATTTGCAATAATAGTTACCAGGTAATTTTTTGATTTTTCCGGTAAGTTCCATTCTCATTAGTAATGTGTTAAGTGTTTTTTGATTCATACCACATTTTGATAATATTTCATCATATCCTATTTCATCAGATCCAAGTATATCCATAATGATTTGTTCATCAAAACTTAATTGAATATGATTCTCTTCATTTGTATTTGTTACATTTTTGCCATATAATGAAATAATTTCACTAGAATCAAGCACCATTGCACTTTGACAATTTTTAATTATTTGGTTACATCCTTGTGAATAAATGTCTGTAATTCTACCAGGAACAACAAATAAATCTCTGCCATTTTCTAATGCATATTCTTTGGTGTGCATACTACCACTTTTCAATGTTGCTTTGGTAATTAAAACACCACGACAAAGACCTGCAATATCATAACCAGGCAAACCTTGGTTAATATCAACTTCTACTTTTACTTTGTAGCCATCAATACCAGTAAGGCCATAACTATTTACAATAGATAACATTAGCTTTCTCCTATGTACTAAAAATACAATTTAATTATACTCAAAATTTGTCAGTCCTACAAACAAAAGAGCGTTATATAATATAATAAATATAATATTATATAAAGAAAATTCAACATTTTTTTACAATTTTCACTATTATGCAAAGTGATAAATTTTGGCTTTATTACATAAAAAAATCACATCCAATTAAGATGTGATAATTTTTGTAATCATTACTTATCGATTTTTTCTTGAATCTTAGCTGATTTACCAGATAATTTTCTAAGATAATATAGTTTTGCACGGCGAACTTTACCACGGCGTACTACTTCAATCTTTTCGATACGTGGGCTGTGTACTGGGAATGTCTTTTCTACGCCTACTCCAAAAGATACTCTACGCACGGTAAATGTCTCTCTCACGCTAGAATTCTTTCTAGCAATAACAACGCCTTCAAATACTTGAATTCTCTCTCTTGTTCCTTCTACAATCTTTGTATACACTTTTACTGTGTCGCCAACTGCAAACTCAGGAACTTCTGGTTTTAAGTTTTCTCTTTCTAATGCTTGAATTAGTGTCATTGACTTTACCTCCATAATACTTGATGTTCATGCAAATCATTAGTTCACAGCGGACCATCCGAAGTCACTGATAAATAATAACATAATAATTATATAATTTCAAGTAAATTTATAATATTTTTTATATTTTATGATTTAGTTAAAACAATTAGAATGCATTTTCAATATGAGTAATCTTTTCACCTACTACATCTATCACACCAAATCGCATACCAACCTTCTCGTATATATTGTGTTCAATCATGTATGCGGTGGCTACCTGACGGATTTTATGTTGCTTGGTTAGCGTAACCGCTTCCCTAGGCAATCCAAATGCTTTACTTGACCTAGTTTTTACTTCTACAAAAACAATGCATTTGTCTGCAAATAATTTTTTCTTTTTGGCAATTATATCAATTTCACCAATTTTATTTTTGTAATTAGTTTCAATTATAGAATATCCATGACTTTGTAAATATTTTTTTGCTAGTACTTCACCCTGTAATCCTGTTACTTTGTTTAATTCTTTCATTATACAAAATGTCCTATAAAAGTGTCTCTATGTATTGGGCACTTACCATACTTTTTTAATGCTTCAATATGTGCTTTTGTACCATACCCTTTATGCTTTTTGAATCCATACTCTGGATACTTTAAATCATATTCATCCATAAGTCTATCACGAGTAACTTTAGCAAGTATAGACGCACATGCAATATTGTAACTTAATGCATCACCATGAATAATGCTAATGCTTTTTATTTTTGTATCTAATTTTACAGCATCAATGAGTATCAAATCCGGCGTGATTTGAAGCGATTTTATGCAATTTTGCATACCAAGTTTTGTGGCCTGCAAAATATTGATTTTATCAATCGTTTTTTCATCCACTAATTGCACACTATAATCTATTGCTTTTGCAACAATTTGTTCATATAATTCATCGCGTTTTTTTGCAGACAATTTTTTGCTATCATTAACACCTTCAATAATATCATCCATAGGCATTACCGCAATCGCTACCGCCACCGGTCCTGCTAGTGGTCCACGCCCTGCTTCATCTATTCCTGCAATTAACTTATATCCGGTGCAATTATCTATTTCGTAACTCAACATTTTTTCTATCTCTCTTTGTAAGTGCTTTTATGTCTTTTACGCTTTCTAGGGTAATTGCGCCAAGTTGCCCTTTTCTAAATTCATTTATTAGAGCAATTGCCCCCCTGTCGTAATCGATATCTCCACCCTTCAACACATATTTTCGTGCAATACAGATATTTTCCAACACCTCTACTGGCATTTGTTCTTCACTAATTACTATACCAAAACGATTTTGCAATATATTTTTATCTAATGACACCAATTCTCTAATTAGGTCAAGACTTAATTCGGGCAAATCTAGCACTTCATTTTTGATAGAACCAATGTATGCCAAGTGACATGCAACAGTATTATTATCAAATGCTGGCCAAAGTGTACCTGGCATATCAAGCAAATCTACACCATTACCAATACGTACCCATTGCTTACCACGAGTAACACCTGCTTTGTTGCCTGTAATTGTTTTTGCAGAGCCACACAAATTATTTATAAGTGTGCTCTTACCACTATTTGGTACACCAATGACTATTGCTTTGAGTGTTATATTTATACTTTTTGCTTTGTATTTGTCTATTTTTGATTTATTTAAATCTTTGATAATTTCACTTATCTTTTTTGCACTGCCTGTATGCGTGCTATCAAGTGCAATCACTTTTGCGTTATCTTTATCAAAATATTTAATCCATTCGTTAACTCTTGTTTTATCACCCAAATCTGCTTTATTTAAAACATAAATAATTGGTTTGTTACCAATTATGCCTGTAAACTTAGGATTTAGGCACGAAAAAGGAGCACGGGAATCTAATACATAAATTACCGCATCAACATTTTTTATTTCGTTTTCAAGTGTTTTTAGGGCTTTATTCATATGCCCAGGAAACCATTGAATAATCATTTGTTGCTCCTATTTTTTATCTAATAAATCTGGTCTATATTTTTTTGTTTGTTCAATTTTTTGTTCTTCACGCCATTTTGCAATTTCTTTGTGGTTACCATTTATTAAAACTTCTGGTACATCCAATCCTTTGAATTCTCTTGGACGTGTGTATTGTGGATATTCTAGTAATCCATCACTAAAACTCTCATCTTGAGTACTATGTTCGTTATGTAACACATTTGGCAAAAATCTAAGCACACTATCTACAAGTGCCATGGCAGGAATTTCGCCACCAGTAAGCACAAAATCACCAATGCTAATTTGTTCGTCAACGCATAGCTCAATCACTCTTTCATCTATGCCTTCATAGTGACCGCATACTAACACTAAATGTGCATAATTTTTGGCCAAACTTTCAACTTTCTTTTGCACAAGTGGTGTTCCCTTTGGCGACATATATATCACATGTGCCTCGTCATCTTTTACACTTGCAATAGCATCATACAATGGTCCTGGCATCATAACCATGCCATCGCCACCACCAAATGGATAATCGTCTACTTTACCATGCTTATTGCCTGAAAAGTCGCGAATATTTACAATATTAATTTGTACTGCCCCCTTGTTTTGTGCTTTACCAATTAAACTTGCATTTAATGCATCAAACATTTCTGGGAACAATGTTAAAATATCTATTTTCATTACTACTCACTGATAATTTGACTAAGTATTTCGGAATTTACAACAACTTTTTTGACATTAACATCAACACTCATTATTACACTTCTAACATTTGGAAACATAAACTCTTTGCCTTTTGGACTAATAACAGAATAAACTTCACCTGCGCCATAATCTGCAACATTTGTTATATCTCCAAGCAAAGTGCCTTTTTCGTCAAACAAATTACATTCCACAAGTTGGCTTACTAAATATTCGCCATTATTTAGTTCAATATCTTCCAAATTTGCCCTAATAGTTGCACCAACAAGTGATTCCACTGTATTTCTATCATTAATTCCGGCTAATTTTACCACAACAAAACCATTACGTAGCGAACTACTTTCAACACCGTACTCTTTACCATTTAGTTGCATTTTTTTAATTTTTACATAATGTTCATAATCAATGGTATTTGGTCTTAATCTAAATTCACCTTTTACACCTTGTGGTTTTGTTATTCTACCAATTTCTAAATTCGTCATTGTTACTCCCCATAATAATCATAGCACAAATTATGCTCATTTTAAACTAATAATACAACAAAATATAAATAATATTTATTGAAAAAAGATGCTTAATTTGCTTTAAGCATCTTTTCTTTCATCAATTTTTACAATGTAACGTTTACCACTTTTTAATGTAACACTCTTTACAAGGGTGCGTATTGCACTAGCAACTTTGCCGTTACGACCAATGACTTTACCCATATCAGCTTTGTCTACAACTATACGAGCAATTATCACTTTTTCACCTTCTGGCTCAAAAGTAATTTCTACATCATCTTTCTTATCTACTAGCGAAGTTACTACATATTTTAATAACTCTTCCATAGATTTTCGCTCCTACAATTATAAATTATGCTTTTTTCTTTTTGTCAGTTTTTGGTGCACGTTTTGTAGGTTGAAGTAAACCTTCTCTTACAAGTAATGTGCGAGCAGTTTCTGTAGGTTGAGCACCTGTGGATAACCAATATTTTGCTCTTTCTGCATTGATTTTGAGTTCTGCTGGATTTGCAAGTGTATCATATGTTCCCAAATTTTCAATGTATTCACCACTACGTGATTTTCTGCTATCTGTTACAACTACACGATAGAAAGGTGTTTTCTTGTCTCCAAGTCTTGTTAATCTGATTTTTACTGCCATAATATTTCTCCTTTTGTTTTATATTTAAATTTTGTTTCCAAAAATTTAAAACTATGTTTTAAAATGGTAACTTAATTCCACCAAAACGTTTATTTGATGCCATATTTTTCATCATGTCTTTGGCTGCAAAGAATTGTTTAAGAAGTGTATTTACTTCTTGGATGGATGTACCACTTCCATCTGCTATGCGCTTTTTCCTACTACCCTTAATGATGTCAGGATTATTGCGCTCTTCTTTTGTCATGCTTTGTATTATTGCTTTATTTCTTTTTAATTGATTATCATCTATTGCAGCTTCGTTTAATTTTAATTTACTGCCACCAGGAATCATTGCAAGCAAATCACCAATGTTCCCCATAGATTTCAATCTATCAAATTGCACAAGATAATCATCAAAAGTAAATGAATTTTCTCTAAACTTTTTACTCATTTCTTTTGCTTCTTGTTCTGTTACTGCCTCTTGTGCTTTCTCGATAAGTGTGAGAACATCACCCATATCAAGAATACGACTAGCCATTCTATCTGGATAAAATGGCTCTATATCATCCATTTTTTCACCAACGCCACAGAATTTAATTGGCTTACCTGTAACTGCTTTAATTGATAATGCAGCACCACCACGCGTATCACCATCTAGTTTGGTTAAAATTACACCAGTAATGTCTAATGCATCATTAAATGCAGTTGCCACTATAACTGCGTCTTGACCAGTCATACTATCAACAGTAAGCAATATTTCAGTTGGCGATACGGCCTTTATAATATCTTTTAGTTCTTGCATTAACTCTTCACTAACATGAAGTCGGCCTGCAGTATCTAAAATGACTGTATCGTACCCCT
>JAFZND010000052.1 GCA_017553065.1 Clostridia bacterium | reverse complement strand
CAGTAAAGTCGTCGTTCATTTCAAATGTAAAGTTTAGATCATAATCTTTTACTAACATAATCTTCACCACCTTAATCTAATTTTATTATAACAACAATTTAGTTTTATGTAAAATAAAATAATATATTTAATATTTTAGTTTTACGGTTGATAATTGTGCTAATTTTAAGTATAATTTAATTAAATTCACACAAAGGATAAAATATGTTAGATTTAAAGCAGGTGCAATCTTTGAGCGAACATTACGCAAAAATGTTTGACACCACCACCGAAAATGCAGGTGCTATTACCGAAAATAACATAAAGAATATGACAGGGCCACCTACCATAATTTTTGTGGGCATGCCAACAGAAGATAAACCATATTACAAACTTGGCACAATAGGCATGAGCGACATAAAACAGCGTCATACATCCACTCCATACACCGAACTTGTGATGACATTGCCAAAAGATTGGCAATTTAATACAAATGACACAAAATGGGATTGGCCTATTAATATTTTAAAAACTGCCGCAAAATCACCATATTTAATTAAAAAACCTTTCACATATTATGGTTCTTTTGCAATTAACGAGAGTTTTGAAACTTTTGATAAATCTACAGATAAATGTTCAGTGATTTTCACACCACTTGCACAATTTGACCACAAAAAATTTGGCAAGCTAAAGGTGGGTGGCAAAAAAATACACTTTATGCAAATTCTCGCAGCAAATGAATATACATATCACGCATTAGATAAGCCAAACAGAGTTGAGCTTGTAAATAAACTTGTGGCAAGTGATAAGTATGATTTTACTGTTCACTAATTAAGGAGATAATTATGAGTAATTTATTTTTAGCACCATATGATACAAATATAGGTTTCCCATGGTGGGCAATACTAATAACCGCGCTAGCAATTATTGGAACTTGTGCACTAACCACATTTTTAATACTTGAACGAAAAAACAAAAAAGACAGCGACTGATTCGCTGTCTTTTTTTATTCACTCTTAATAATATTTAATTTACCAAGTATTGGCAATCTAAAGCGTTTGCCAAATAATGATAACACTGCCATTGCTAATCTTGTAAATATTGATATAAGTGCAATAAATAGGCCAACTGCATACAAAATTTGGAACAACTCTTCATTTTGTGAGATAAAGTCCATTGGTAAGAATTTTGCACCAATCAATGCAGCAATAATAACATCGACAAAGTTGATTACAAGGCCTTGATTTGCATGATGCCTTACATATGATTTTTTGCCAGCAAATATTAGTGGAATAAAGAATAATATATATGCCATCCATGCCACACCCTTGCCAGATGTGTCACCACTATCTACAAATTGTTTTTGTTTTTCTTTCTTTACTTTGTATTTTGGTTGCTTTTCATCCTCGTCTGCTGGTGTTTCTTCTGTCATTCCACCAAATGGACTAGCTTCGCTGGATTTTTTACTTGCGCTTTCTTTACCAACAATGACTTGGTCATCTTCTATATTGTCCGGGTCAAATAATCCATCATTTTCTGTAAGGTATGCGCCCTTCTTTATATTCTCTTTACTTGCTTCTTTTGCTTCATAGTATTCATTTTTGTCGATATATCCACCTGATTCATACTTTGTAGCATCTTCAAATGGGTTGCCATTGTCTTTTAGTGCATCTTCTGTATCTGTTTTGTTCTCGCCAGATAGCATATCAAGAGATATTCCACCAAAACCATTCTCGCCAGATAAGAAGTCACCAAATAATTCTTCTGATGTTGCTTGTGGTTGTGGTTCAGGTGCTTCTGCAATCTCTGGTTCTGTTTTTTTATTTGGCTCAAATGTGAATGGTTCAAAAGGTTTTACATCTTCTTGCTCTTCAACACTTTCAGAAGATTGTTCACTTTCTTGTGATTCAACTTCTGTTTGCTTATCTGCCATTTTTTGTTCTAATTTTGATAATTTTTCTTTGTCTTCTTTCTCTTTTCTTTCAAGCTGTGCGCGCTTTTTTAGTGCTGCTCTAAGTTGTCCTTTGTGCAAGCCATACAAAACTTCCATCACTTCATCAGCAGTGTCGGCATCATCCAAATCTTCTGCCACTTGATTGATAATTTCATCACGTTCATCAAAAAGGTCATCTGCTTCTAAAAGAGGATTTACAACAGTTTCTTCTTGTGGCTCCTCTTCAGTTGCTTGTTCTTGAGGTTGCTCAGCAATATCTGATTCCATAGCTGCAGCAAGTTCTTCTTCTGTTGGTCCTTCAATAGGTGCAAAAACATCTGCACCAGCATTTTGTTCTGGTTCAGCAGGTGTAGAATTATCTTGATTAAATTGTTCTAAATCAAAATCTTCTGGATTTGTATTATCTTGAAATTCTTCTTCCATTTTCATCCTTGTACGTGACAAAAAGTGCACACTTTATGATTATAGTTAATTTTATTATATTTAATATTTGCAACTTTGGCAAATAAATAAACTATTTTATACTAAATTATATTTATTATATAATGTTTGCCAAAAATGATATTTAGTGTATAATATGTATTGCAAAATATATAACTTAACAAAAGGAAAACAAAATGAAATTAGGCGTAGTAGGATTGCCAAACGTTGGCAAAAGCACATTATTTAATGCACTCACAAAAAATAGAATACCTAGTGAAAACTATCCATTTTGCACAATTGAACCAAACACAGGCGTAGTTCAAGTGCCAGATGATAGACTAAAAAAACTAGCAGATTTGTATAATACACAAAAAATTACACCTGCCACAATTGAATTTGTGGATATTGCAGGACTTGTAAAAGGTGCAAGTAAGGGTGAAGGCCTTGGCAACAAGTTCCTTAGTCATATTCGTGAAGTGGATGCCATAGTTCACGTGGTTCGCTGTTTTGAAAATAGCAACATTATCCACGTGGATGGCTCAGTAGATCCAATAAGAGACATTGAAGTAATAAACTTAGAGCTTATTCTTGCAGACCTAGAAAGCGTACAAAAACGCTATGAGCGCACAAGTAAATCAGCAAAAAATGGCGACAAGAGTTTACTAAAAGAAAAAGAATTGCTAGAAAAATTGTTGCGTGTGCTAGAAAACGAAAAACCTGTTCGCTCCTACCCTGCAACAGAAGAAGAAAAAGAAATGATAAAAGGATTTT